>NZ_SLTI01000052.1 GCF_004347735.1 Sulfuricurvum sp. IAE1
CCGGCCCCATTCCGAACCCGGAAGCTAAGACCCTCTTCGCTCATAATACTGCATCTTTCAGGTGTGGAAACGTAGGTCGCCGCCAGGCCGCAAGATTACTCTCTACTCATAACCCCCTTTTAAAATCAGAAATAACTTTCCAATCCTTGTTTTTACCCTTACAATTTTTGTCTAATCTCTTTACAGCATCACAAAATTGTCACATTCTGTGTTACTTTTCTAAACATATCTTTTTTTTCTTCAAAAAGGTATTTTTTACCCCTTGTGTCCCCTTTTGGGTCATTATGCCACCGTAGTGCATGATACCGACCCATTTTGACGATAAATATACTATTTATAAAACTAATAAAGCGTCATATTACAAATATGATTTGATTTATAAGAAAAAAAAATAGTGTGATATTTTCGTGTTAAGTTTGAATTAATTTTGACACCCCTATAATGATGCCAGGAGCGAGCCTTTAAGGCTCTATCTATAACTTATCGAGGAGAATTGATGAAACGTTCAATCAAACTTGCCGTAGCGGCTGCTGTGGCGCTTACTGCAACATCCGCATTCGCGACAAATGGTGACCACCTGATCGGTACCGGTGCAAAAGCACGCGGTATGGGGGGCGTCGGTATCGGTATGAGTCACGGTGCTGAGTCGGCTCTGACCAACCCTGCACTGATTTCTACTGTTAAAGGTACGGAAGTATCGTTCGGCGGTACAATTTTCATGCCGGATGTTGAATCGACTACAGGCGAAGGTTTCAAAAAAAGCAATGCCGACCTGAGTGTTATCCCTGAAGTGTCTCTTGCCCAGAAAGTTTCTGAAAACTTTACATGGGGTATCGGTATGTTCGGTACAGCCGGAATGGGTGTTGACTACCGTTCACAAACCGGCGGTACTTTCAACAACTATAAAATGGTTACCAACCTTCAGTTGATGCAGTTTGCCGTTCCTTTGGCGTATTCTGACAGCGGCGTATCGGTCGGTATCGCACCGGTTCTCCAGTACGGTTCATTGGACATTAACTACCGGACACCTGCAGGTGTTGACAGTACGACACAAGGTGTTGCGCAGGATTTCGGCGCCGGTTATAACATCGGTTTGGCCTATGAAACCAACGGTCTGACGGTGGGTGTTTCGTACAAATCGGCAATCGATATGGTATACGACGGGCAGCTTTCCAAAGCAACGGTTCAATTCGGTATGAACGGCGGTGCCGGACATGGAGACAACCTCGAGCAGCCTGCTGAAATCGGTGCGGGTCTTTCGTACACGACGGACGGGCATACATTCGCATTCGATTACAAAAGAATCAAATGGTCCGACGCAAAAGGGTATAAAACATTCGGATGGGATGATCAGAATGTCTACATGTTCGGTTACCAGTATGCGCAGGACAACTGGGCTCTCCGCGCCGGTTACAACTACGCAAAAAGCCCGATTAAAGAGCAGTTCGGTACCGATGCCGCCGCCAAAAATATGTTCAATCTCCTCGGGTTCCCCGGTATTGTTGAAAAACACTATACTGTAGGTGGAAGCTATGCGTTTACCAAAATGACGTCACTCGATCTGGCGTATGTTTATGCAGACGAAAAACAAGATACGTTTGCGACAACAGGTATGACTGCTGACAACAAAACTTCGACAAAACACAGCCAGCAGGGCATCAGCGCTCAGCTCAACTTCAACTTCTAATCGAAGTTTCCGGTTTCCCCCTTTCGGGGGATTCACAATCCATTCACCTTTCCATACGATAATTAGAGTCCAAAACGTTGAATTGTCATTATCGTTTTTTGATGGCTTTGTGATACAATATCCCCCTTTAATCCGAGGATTATCACAACGACGAAAGCGATGTTACGAAGGAGAAAACGATGCTAAACAAACTTTTGATGGGTGCTGCGGCACTTTCACTGGCCGCTTCCATGGCCTTTGGTGCCCAAGGGGCCAAATTCTATGTCGGCGACGGCGACAAAGAAAAAGCGTATATGGATATGGTGAATAACAAAATCAGCACCATCGGTTTTGTCCTCTCCGATCCGCATGAGCGCATCAATGACGCGTACAAAACCAAATACGGCGGGACTAACCTCGACAACCTCGGGTTCTTTTCGGTCATGAAAGACGCCGATGTCGGCCCTCTTTTGCTAAAAGAGCCTTCGCTCGGCGGTTTCAGCCCTTTCAACCTGCACGTGTACAAAAAACAGGGTGAAAACAAAACATATGTCGGACACGTAACCCCCGAGACAATGCTCGACATTACGGGAGTCAAAGATGCCGATGTCCGTGCGAAATTCATCGCGACGTTCCCGGCGCTCGATGCGATGATCGAAAAAGAGATCGGAAGCAAAGTCCAATATACCGAGTACAGCGCACTTCCGGCCAAGCCGATGATGACGTTTGAACTCCCGATTGAGCGCGGTGCAAGCCTGGAAACCGTGATCGCCGATTTCCAAGGGAAATTCGAAGAGACGTTTGAGGGGAACCAGTACATCATCGCCGGGTACAAAGATATCAAGGCGTCGATGACCGATGCAAACATCGAATTCGGCCGTTTCGATGCGTACTGGGTTTACTCACTGTGCCATTTTAAATTTTCCGAAGGGATCTTTAACCAGGGGCGTCCCGACGCGGGTGCGTTCGCACCGTGTTCAATGTACATGTATATCGAAAAAGGGTCAAACAAAATCATGATCGGTATGCCGCGTCTGGCGACATGGACTGCGGTAATGGGGATCAAAGATCAGAAAATGGTCGATTCGATCAACGCGCTGGATGTCGAGATTACTAAAATCATGAAAGAACTCGGAGCGAAAGAGCTATGAAAAAGTTCCTCTCTTTAATTTCAGCGGCAATTGTCGTCGCGTTTTCCGGATGTGCGGGCATCTCTCCTTCCACAGAGGGGAATGCTCCGGCAGAAAAAGAGGTTGCGGCGTATAAAATCGCTCCTTATGCATCGGTAGAGGATACAAAGTCAAAACTTGCATCTGCAGGGTTTGAGGTAGTCGGAACAAGCAAAGGGGACGCCGGAACGACGGTGCTGTTTACCAATGCGCAGATGAAAGCTTCCGCTGACAAAGCAACGCGTGGGCTGGCGGCGGTCGGTCGCCTGTTGGTTGACGATGAGCGCAAGCAGATCAGCATCGCCAGCCCCGTCTATTTCGGGAAAGCGTTTATGCAAAAAGAGTACAGCCATGCGGCTGCCGCAGCTAACCTTGGAGCGTTGGAAAAAGCGTTCGGGCCGCTGAAGGATTCTGCCGATAAATGGGAATTCGCCAAACTCGCCGGATACAACTTCATGATCGGGATGCCCTATTATGAAGACATGATGATCGTAGGCGAAGGTTCAACGGCCGATCTCGTCGCCAAAGCCCAAAATGCCAAAGGGACGACGGCCGTCGTGAAGCTCTCCGATGACCGCTATGTCGCGTTTGTCGATCTGGACCGCCGGACCAAAGGATTTGTCAAGAAGATCGGAACACAAAACGGTCAACTGCTTCCGTGGGCGGTATTGATCGAGGACGGCAAAGCCAAAGCGCTCAGCGCAAAATATTTTATCGCGATCAGCTATCCGCTGTTGACGATGAGTGAATTTATGACGATTGCGACCGTTCCGGGTGCGATCGAAAACGATCTGAAGAAGATTTTTAAATAACTGACTCCCGAAAGTAGCCCGCATCTTTCGGATGCGGGAGACGAATTTACACTCTGAACTTCGTTGTCTCCAGAAGTTTTTCCACCACTTCCCTGTAATAGCTTTTTAACGTGTCGTTCCCCAATGCCACCGGCGGCTCACCGTTGTCCGAACCTTCGCGGATCTCCATATTGAGCGGAATCTGACCCAGTAAAGGGACATTGTAGCGCTGAGACAGGCGTTCGCCTCCCCCCGTGCCGAAAATATCGTAACGCGTCCCCGTGTCGGGAGCGACGAAGTAGCTCATGTTCTCGACCAGCCCGCCGATAGGGACGTGGATGTCCTGGAACATTCGGATGGCACGGCTGACATCGTCGCTGGCGACGAGCTGCGGCGTCGTGACGATGACCCCGGCGGTAATGGGAAGTTCCTGTGCCATTGTCAGCTGAATATCTCCGGTTCCCGGAGGCATGTCGATGACGAGAAAATCGAGTTCGCCCCACGCGACGTCTTCGAGAAACTGGATCAGGGCAGAAACGGCAACGGAGGAACGCCACACCAGCGGAGTGTCCGAGGTGGGAGTCGTGAGGGCGACGCTCATGATTTTAAGCCCGTAATTTTCGCTTGGGACGATTTTATTGTCATCGTTCCATTTAATTTTTTCCAGATCGGTATTGGTCAGTCGGGGAACATTGGGACCGTAGACATCGGCATCCAAAATACCGACTTTGTATCCCTTTTGCGCCAGCGCGATCGCGAGGTTGACGCACACGGTACTTTTCCCGACCCCACCCTTGCCGCTTGTGACCGCGATGACGTTTTTCGCATACGGCGCACGGTTGTTGGGTGCGGCGCTGTTGCCGTAGTTGATGTCTTTTTGTGCCGTGCTTTTTTTGGTTATTTCAAGCGTTTCGAAGCGCTCGGAAAAAGCCGCTTCGATGGCTGCTTTGACGGTGAGATAGGAATCGTCGCTTACCGTGAGAAGCTCGACTTTGGCGCGCTTGTCAGTGACTTTGACTTCCGAGATGAGTTTGAGTTCTCCGAGGGTGCGTGAGAGGCCGGGATAGGCAAGGGCGTGAAGAGCCGATTCGAATTCTTTAGTGTTCATACGGATTCCCCCGTACTTCGCGGGCCAACAGCGCTTTGCTTCCCGTCGCTTTCTGGGCGAGCTTCGCAAGCGCACCGCGTGTTCCGGGATAGTCCAGGCTCAGGCGATGGCACTCAGCGATCCGCTCGTCGATAAGACGGTTCATCGATGCGATAACATCGCCGATCTTGCCGTTTTCGTCGGCTTTATTCAAAAGCTCTTTGATCAGCATTTCCCGTGAGTGCATCTGCATCTGAAGGCCGATTTCGCGGCCCAGTGCCATAAAATCGGCCGCACTGAGATAGAGGCCGGAAAAAAAGGTATTGAGAAAATGGTTTTCGATAGAAAAATATTTACTCTGCTGTTCGTGATGCTGTCTCATGCACGCCCTCCGAGATTAACTTCGGCCGCTTTGGCGACATCGGGATCGGTGTCGTTGAGGAGCAGGGAAACGACCTCCTTGGGGGCGCCTCGGTTTTCGGCAAGCCGCATCCGGACCATTTTGTCATTGTCGTCGGCGAGGACTTTGAGGAGCTTGGCCGGTGTGTTGGGATTGCCTGAAAGTCCGTCGCGGACAATCTTTTCGTCGCTGAAGAATTTTTCGAGCACTTCAGGCGGCGTCGAGGGGTTGGTCGCGACGAGGGCGCGGACAAGGTTGATCGAATCGTTTGCGAGATGGCGGAGGACTTCGACCGGGGTATGGGGGTTTTTGGCTACGGCCCAACGGGCTCCCATATCGACCGGGTTGGAGGCGATGTCGATCAGCAGTTCGACCATGAGGGGGCTGTATTCTTTGTCACGTTCGTAGACCGAAGTGCGCAAAGAGAGGTTCATGGCGACCTGACCGACAATCTCTTTGTGGGTTTTAAAGGCGTCATAGATTTGGGCTACCTGCTCGATGGGGAGCGTTTTGTCTTCCAAAAATTCTATCAGTCTGGCGGTATCGGATGCTGCGATTGCGGCGGATACGGTAAGTTCGCTCATTCTCTTTCCTTGAAAATAACAAAAGTCTAAAAAGTTAATCGCATACTATCAAAAAGTGATTAAATGGTAAGTATTAATATGCGTGCATAAGTGAAAAAACAGATAGGCGGTATATAAGAAAACGTAAAAAAACACTCAGTCATCGTATGTCTCAAAAATGTGATAACAATGTAACATATTGTAATAGGAGTGTGCGGGAAAACGGGCAATTTAACAGTAATTAAGAGTCCCAAACCTATAATGGAGGCGGTAATTCCGTAATTAATCACACCGCTTGAGTGTGCAGACTAAAAACAAGGAGCACGGATGAACAGATTGCTAAAAACACTGTGTGTTGCGGCATCACTGTCGGCAGCAGCCGCGATGGCGGCTGATGGATATGCTAACAAAAATATCCTGATTTCTGCCGAAGAAGCGGTCAAGCTGATCGGTAATCCAAAAGTGATGTTCGTATCGGGTGATAACGAAGATATTTATAAACTCGGTCACATTAAAGGTTCGGTTGAGATGTACGCTCACCACCTTCACCATTCAGAAATTGACGGAGAGATGCACTGCGCACCGCTGTACCGCTGTGTTGACGATGCCGAAAAATATATCGGCAGCAAAGGGATCAGCAACGATATGACGGTTATCGCGTACGACGATTTCAAAGGTCCGAATGCCACCGGTGTTTATTCGTTCTTTGACAGCTTCGGTCACAAAAACGTCAAAGTGCTTAACGGCGGACGTGCGGCAATCATGGCGATCGATCCGGCTCAAAAAGAGTACGATGCACTGAACAAAGACCTCAAAGCGGCCAAAAAAGCCGAAAAAGACGCCAAAGAGGCGTTGAAAAAAGAGGGTGCGGACAAAGCGGCGCTCGAAGCGGCGCTCAAAAAAGCTTCCGAAGACGCCAAAGCACTGAGCGCGAAAATGGCGGAAGTCGAAAAACGCCTTCTCGTCGTCAAAGGGGATGAAGTCGTCAAACCCAAAAAATATAAAATCGATCCCAAAAAGATCAACTGGAGCGTCATCGCAGGCAAAGAAGAAGTCAAGCACGCGATGGAAGACATCCTCAAAAACGGTAAAAACTCCAAATACGTCATCATCGATTCACGCAGCATGAGCGAAATCATGGGTGAGCGTAAAATGGACAACGTCGCCCGCGGCGGACACGTTCCGGGTGCAACGTTCATCGAGTGGAGCCAGATCTCCGATGCGGATAAAAAGCTCTCTTTCCGTTCTGCGGCAGAAATTCAGGCAGTGTACGACAAATACGGCATCACCAAAGACAAAACGATTTATGCGTATTGTCACGTAGGTGCCGGACGCAGCTCTGAGCACATTACGGCGCTTCAGCTCCTCGGCTATAAAAACGTCAAAGTCTTCACCGGAAGCTGGGACGTTTGGGGCAACGATATGAACCTTCCGATTAAACGATAAGGCAGAACTATGACAAAAGTAATGAATAATAACCGCCGTGACTTCCTGAAAGTATCGGGAATGACGGCTGCGTTGGTGGCTTCTCAGGGTTCACTTTTCGCAAAAACGAATGTTGTTTCGGTGGAAAACGGGAAAAACAACTACCCGAACACCAGCTATACCGAAGAGATGTACCGCAACGAATTTTCGTTCGTATACGGTAAAAAAGAAGAGCACGGCTTCGCATACCACTGTGTTAACTGTCAAGGTAACTGTGCGTGGGAAGTTTGGTCGAACAACGGTGTCGTCACCCGTGAAAACCAGTCTGCGCGCTATCCGGTTATCAACGCCAAAATCCCCGACTTCAACCCGCGCGGATGTAACAAAGGGGTTCAGCATTCACAGGTAATGTACCAGAAAGACCGTATCCTCTACCCGATGAAACGGGTCGGTGAACGCGGCGAAGGTAAATGGAAACGGATCAGCTGGGATGAAGCGGCCGAAGAAGTGTGCCAGCAGATTTTCAACTGTCTGACCGATCCTGAACGCGGACCGGACAAACTGATGGTTCACGCGGGTACGGGTCTTCTGACCGAAGGGCGCCGTGGTGCTCCTCTTCGTTTCTCGACACAGCTGGGTGCGATCCGTATCTATCCGTCTTCTTACCTTGGGGATATGTTCTCGGGTGCGGCGATCGCGTACGGTGAAGGTAACCTCGGCTGTACATGGGACTTCATGTATACCGTCGATACGGCCGTCATGTGGGGCGGTAACCCGTCGGTTTCACGTATTCCTGATGCCCACTTCGTATGGGAAGGAAAATATAACGGAGCGAAAATCATCACGATTACTCCGGAGTTCAACGCGACGGCAAAATCCTCGGATCTGTGGATCCCGATCAAAGCCGGTTCGGACAATATCCTCGCGATGAGCGTCATCAATGTCATCCTGAACGAAAAACTCTATAAGCCGGAGTTCATGAAGTCGTTTACCGATCTTCCGTTCCTTGTAGATGTCGAAACACAAAAATTCATCCGCCGCTCCGACATGGAACACGCGAAAAACGATGAAGATCACCACAAATTCATGGAAGAGTTCTACTGCTGGAACACGGCGAAAAACGAGATCGCGCTGATGCCGGGTACCGAAGGCTCTGCCATCAAATCGCTCCGTCTTGACGAGCAGGGTATCGTACCGGCGCTCGAAGGTACATGGACGATCAAAGACATGCACGGTCACACACGTAAAGTGACGACTGTTTTCGAAATGCTCAAAAAATCGGCGGCGAAATTCGCTCCGGAAGCTACGAAAGAGATTACAGGGGTTCACCCTGACACCGTTCGTCAGCTGGCACGTGATATCGCGATCCCCAAAGTGGTCGAAATTACGACCGGATTCTCGTTGAACAAATACTTCAACGGTGTCATGACGATCTGGAACATCGCGTCTATCTGCGGATTGACAGGACGTATGGGGCCATACGGCGGTATCAATACCGAAAATGAATTTACCCTTTCGGGTCTGGGTGCTCTCTCGGGCTTCAGCGGTAAATACAACCCCCGTTTCGGTTCGGGCTTTGTCGGCGAATTCGTATTCGGTGACGGTCTTGAGACGTTCGACAAATACTTCAGTGATGAAGATGTCAAACGTGCCCAAAACGGCATGAGCAAAAAAGAGTACATGGCGGTTCTTTCCGAACTCCTCAAAGACGGTGAAAACGACAAGAAAAACCAGGCATCCAAGCACGGAAATGTCGTGAAACCTTGGTGGCAGCCTGACTGTGCGCTGATCGTCGCCGACTCGAAATTCCGCCGTAACAAAGGGTCCGATTACCGTAAAGCGTTCCTGAACAAAACGAAGTTCTACGCTTACGTCGACTACCGTATGTCTGAAGCGGCTCAGTTCGCGGATATCCTGTTGCCGGCAAAATCGCACTATGAGGTATACGACCTCCGTACCTCTCCGGGTTACCACCGTTTCACCAACCTGGCGCAGCCGGTTGCGAACATCAAAAACATCGGTGAGGCAATGGATGAGTGGTCAATGTTTACGTTCCTCGCCAAAAAACTCGAAGAACTGGCAAACCGCCCGGAAAACGTCTCTAAAGCGAAAGTAAAAGACCATCCGAAGTTTGCGAAACCCGGTTTCCACGACCTGACGATTTTCCATAAAGAGTTCACCAACACGGATGCCGAATCCGAAGGTGCGGGTGAAGTTTACCTCGGAACCGACAAAATGGCGGTTCAGGCAGCGTTAGAGAAATGTGAGCAGTACGAGCCGTGGACAATGGAGAAAATGTACAAAGTGGGCGGATTCTTGCTGATCAATGAAAAAGCGGCGAAATCTTCACCGTTGTATTCGGATCGTCCGTTCAACTCGAACGAGGATCACCTTTACAAGTTCGAGCGTCTTGAGACGGTATCAGGACGTCAGACGTTCTACGTCGACCATGAGCTGTTCATCAAAATGGGTGCTGCGACCAACACCGGTATGGAAGGGATCCGTCCTCAGTCGAAAGACTATCCGTACGTGTTCATGACGCCGCACGCGCGCTGGTCGATCCACTCGAACTACAAAACGTCACGTACGCTTCTGCGCCTTCAGCGCGGTGTTCCTGCAATTCAGGTCAACCGCGTCGTCGCGAAAGCCAAAGGGATCGAAGACGGCGACACCATCCGCATTTACAACGCCCTGGGCGAATTCTATGCGATGGCGAAACTCTCTTCTTCCGCACCGGCGGACGGATTGGTTCTTGAACACGGATGGGAACCGTACATGTATCTGAAAAACAAAGGGCACAACGAAGTCGTTCCGACGGCATTGAACCTGCTCGAAATGGCTGACGGTTGGGGGCACCTGAAATTCGGTGGTCTCTGGGACGGTAACCAGTACGCATACGACGGGGCCGTGAACTTCGAAAAAGCTAAAGACGTACAGTATTAAGGGGTAGTAATGTCTAAAAGACAATTAGCAATGGTAATGGACCTGAACAAATGTATCGGGTGCCAGACATGTACCGTAGCATGTAAAACGCAATGGACGAACCGTAACGGTCGTGAATATATGTATTGGAATAACGTCGAAACCTATCCGGGTACGGGTTATCCCAAAAACTGGATGGAGCTGGGCGGCGGATTCGACGCGGCCGGCGACCTCCAGCCGGGTGTGATCCCCAACCTCGAAGCTGATTACGGGGTACCCTGGGATTACAACTACGAATCGTTGATGGGCGGCCAGGCCGACAGCCATACGTTCCACCCGCACGTTTCTCCGACATGGGGACCGAACTGGGATGAGGACGAAGGTGCCGGTATGTTCCCGCAGGACAACTATTTCTTCTACCTGCCCCGTATCTGTAACCACTGTACGAATCCGGGCTGTTTGAGCGCGTGTCCGCGTGACGCGATCTTCAAACGTGAAGAAGACGGCGTCGTCCTCGTTGACCTCGATCGCTGTCAGGGATACCGCTACTGTATCGCGGGATGTCCTTACAAAAAGATCTATTTCAACCCGAAAATCTCTAAATCAGAGAAATGTATCCTTTGTTTCCCGCGTGTTGAGCAGGGTCTGCCGCCGGCATGTGCGCAGCAGTGTGTCGGACGTATCCGTTTCGTAGGATTCCTGGATGACGAAGAGTCTCAGGTACACAAACTGGTACACAAGTACAAAGTAGCGCTCGGACTGCGCAGCGATTACGGCACGCAGCCTAATGTATACTATATTCCTCCGACCGAATCTCCGGCGAAATTCGATGCGGAAGGAAAAATCATCGAAGGTTCGACGCGTCTTCCGATCGAAGAACTCGAAAAACTCTTCGGACCGGCCGTACACGATGCGATTAAAACGCTCAAAGCCGAAATGAAAAAACGTAAAGAGACGGGTGTCAGCGAATTGATGGATCTGTTGATCGCGTATCAGCACTCTGATATGTTCCGCCTCGACAACAACTACTACCAGCAGGTTGCCAAAGAGAACAAACGCAATCCTCTGGCACCGGTAGATACCCGCTACATTGCAGGTAAATTTACAACCAAAGGGCACACGCAGACTCTGTTCGGCGGGCATACTGCAGGAGGACACCACTAATGAAAAAGCTTCTTACATCTATCCTTTCATTGGGTGTTGCCGCTTCGGCGGCGCTTGCTGCCGAGCCGCTGATCACTGCGGCGAAGGTTGCGAACGTCAATGACGCTTCCGTATGGGAAAAAGCGAAATTCGAAACGGTAACCCTCTACCCGCAGACGGCGATCGAGTTCAATGACAAAAAAGCGAACGAACTGACGGCGAAAGCAAAAGCGAAAAAAGCGCAGGTTGCAGCCGTTCATGACGGTAAAAACATCGCGTTGATGGTCAAATGGGCCGATAAAACCAAAGACGTTCAGGGAATCAAATGCAGCGATACGTACAGCGACGGATTCGCGGTACAGTTTGCAGCGGCGACGAAAAAACCTCAGCCGCTTCCGTATATCGGTATGGGTTCTGAGGGGCGTCCGGTTATCGTACACCTCCAGAAAGCGACTTCTAAAGTTTACGAGCCCAACGGAAACAAAGACGTAGGTATGCAGATCAACCGTCAGCAAACCGGCGTATTCGGCAAAGAGCTGGCCGACTTTGACGCCAAAGTCGCCGCACTCGCCAACACCGATTTCGAGCGCGTGTTTGTCGCCGAAGGTTTCCGCTCTTTGACCGAAATCAAAGACAAGTCGGTTCAGTCGAACGCTTCGATGACGTATGTACCGGGCGGATGGAACGGATCACTGGTTCGTCCATTGAAAGACCAGTACGTCAACCTGGGCGGTACGGTTCCCGTATCGATCGCCGTCTGGGACGGGACGAACATGGGGCGTAACGGCCTGAAAAACCTCAGCTCTTGGGTTGCGATCAACCTCGAGGGACAAAAGCCCAACGGGGCGATGGTAGCGGAACTCACTACTGATGCCAAAGGCGACGCGGCCAAAGGTAAAGAAGCGGCAATGACGAACGGTTGTAACGGATGTCACCAGCTTGAAGCAACGGATGCGAAATCGTTCATGGGGCCTGCCCTGCACAACGCGGGCGGATATTCGACGGCAGCGTATCTGCGCGAGTCAATCTTAAAACCGTCTGCGGTTGTCGTACCAGGTTACAATCGTAATGCACACGCCAACACACCTTGGTACAATATTGAAAAAGGGAAACGCGTTTCGACGATGACCGACTTCAGTTTCTTGGATAAAGAGACTGTTGAGAACATCGTGGCGTATCTCAAAACTCTCAAAGCGGAGGCAGAATAATGAAAAAAGTTGCAATGCTTTGCGCCGCACTGGTTTTCAGTGCGTTCGCTAACGAGCCAGAAGAGTTCGAAGGCTTCATGACGACGCCTTCATGCGCGGCACAGGGTGCGTTCGCGGATTGTTATCTCGAAACATACGCGTGCGGATCCGACGGATGTTTCAAAAAAATCAATCCGGGTGAATCGACAAATGCACCGGTTGCTCTGTTTGTCCACGCAACAGGGAAAACGTACACCATCGATACCAGCAAGCTTAAAGCTTCCGAACTCAAAGAGGGGATGAACAAAAACGGCGTTGTTATCGTCGGTGTGCTCGACGAAGCGAGCAATACGATCAAGGCAACGGAGTTCAAAGCACCTCCTCCGCCGAAAAAATCGTTCTTCAAGGGATGTCTGTAATCCTTTGACCCGGACCGGTTCCGGTCCGGCCATCCTTTGTAATCTTTTCTTCTTGGCTCTTTGCAAGCCATCGTATGGGACAATCCGCTATCTTTTTTAGGAATATATTTGATGAACAACGAATACCGTCTTTACATTTATGCTTTTTTATCGCGTGTGATGAGCGATATTCCCGACCGTCGTTTTATCCATGATCTCAAAAACAACGATCAGCTTTTGGAGATTATCGGTGAAGAGACGAAAGAATGGGTACAGTCAAACGATGAGGAGACGCTTTACGAAGCAATGAACATCGACTATACCTCGATGTTCATTCTCAATACGCAGCCGGTCGAATCGTTTGTCCTGGACGCTAAAAACGAAACGCTGGTAGGGCTGCAAAATCCGGTAATGGCGTTCTATTTTACCCACGGATTCGAGGTCAATATGGACCAGACACAGATCATGGCCCCCGATCATCTCTCCATAGAATTCGCTTTTATGCAGACGCTGGTGTATCGTGACGAGGCGGCACCCCAGCTCGAATTTTTAGATCAGCACCTTTTTCCCTGGGTCGTTCCGTATATGATGGGGATGAAGAATATGGCCGATACACCGTTTTACCGCGATATATGCGACTTCATCGTTGAATTTCTGAGTGCCGATTACGAGTATCTCAGTGCAGGTGGAGCGAATGGCTAATATCAATTTCATTCAAAAAAGCAATCTCTTCAGCTACACGGGGACGCGGTGTCTTCGCAACGAGTATTACCATAACGACTGCCGAATCTGCATCGATTTGTGCCCTAAAGGGGCGTTTAGCATCGTTCGCAACAAGCTGACACTGTTTGAGGCTGAATGCGTCGGTTGTGCGGGGTGCATCGGCAGCTGCCCGACCGAGGCGCTCGAAATCGAGAGTTTCGATCCCAACGGATTTGCCGCGGGTTTCAAAAATCGCGAAGAGCCCCTCCTGTCGTGCAAATCCTCGACTCCGTGCCTTGGGGTTTTCGACAGCGAGCATTACCTCGTGATGGCGCTGCGCGGCGGAATGAGCGTTTCGTGCGATCTGAGCCATTGCGCGACGTGTCCTTTGAACGAAAACGGAAAGCTCGAAACGACAATCCGGAACAAGATTGACGACGCGAACCGTTTTCTCGAAACCGTCGCACGCGAACAGCGGATCGAGACCCTGGAGGTGAAAGAAGAGCACAATGAACGCCGTGCCCTCTTCCGCAAAGGATTCGAGAAGATTAAAGAATCGGTTGCCGATTCGAGCGAAGCCCACGAAGCAATGACAATCGCGCACCACAAGCAGCCGGACATGAAAATCCCGTTGAAACGGGTGCTGCTCAAGAACTCCCTCAAAGAGATCGTCGGCGATCTGGAGAACACTGAGTTCGCCGAAGCAAGTCCTTTGTTCTTCAACAAACAAATTGATTTCCAAACCTGTACCAACTGTGCGGACTGTATCCAGTTCTGCCCCACCGATGCGTTGTTTCCGACTTCGGACAAGCAGGGGATCTATTTCAGTCAGGGCAAATGTATCGGCTGCGGTATCTGCGAGGATATCTGCAAGCCCAATGCGATTACGAAAAAAGAGGGATTCGATCTGGTGAGCGTGGCGTTCGACCGCGCGGAGCAGATGGTCCATTACGAGATGGTGATGTGCCACGAATGCCGTACCCCTTATCCATACAAGGGGGGCGATCCGATCTGCGACCGCTGCATCAGCTTTGTGACGAACCACGCCAACATGTTCACCCTCGCACGCGACCTATAAGGATTATTTTTTCTCCATAACGCCTTTGGCGCCTTCTATCGCCCGGCGTATCGATAACGCCACTGGGCAAAGCCCAGTCTGGCTACGCTAACGCTGTGTTTGCCTCAGCGGCAGGCTCACGCAAGGGGCTATTTTTTCTCCATGACGTCTTTGGCACCTTTTATCGCCCCTTCCATAGCCGATTTGGCGACGCTCCAGGCGCGGGCGCCCATCGCTTTGGCTTCCTGTGCCGATTTTGACTTCAGAAGTTTGTTCCCCCGCTCCGTAACGCCCCGTTTGATTCGAGCAAGGCGACTGCGCAACAGTTCGACCGTCTCCTGGGAGAGGCGTTTGAGCTCATCCGAACCGGTCGTGATCTCTTCGTTGAGGCGTTCGAGTTTTTCGACGAATGCAGGGTTGTTATGGCTTTTGAGGCCGTGAAAGATTTGGGTGAACAGGGTGTCAACGTTGTCGAGTTCGACTTCGATCGTTTTGTACTCGTCACGGTAGAGGGCTTTGACCTCTTCGGGGACGTAGAGAAGGTACTGGCGAAATTTCTCGATCGATTTGATCAGGGCGGTATGGATACCACGCAGCGTACCGCGAAGGATTGTGTCGGCCTGGTTCGGGGTCGCTTCGGCGACGCTCATCGCGCTGTGAAGGATACTCGAAAGGATCCGGCGTATACGGACGGCGTTAAGGACATTCGCGTTGAGCGATTCGAAGGTGATCTCCTTGATGATCTCTTCGAGTGTCTCTTCGATGTCGCTCCCTTTTTCAAGGGTTGTGATCACCGCGCTTTCGGTGATCTCTTCGAGAATTTCGAGAAGGTCGATCGACTGGATTTTGACCTGGTGAAGCCGCTCGAGGGTAGTTTCATCACTGCCGAAATGTTTTTCAAGGGCGTTGAAAAGGTTGTATTTGAGATGTTGCAACTCTTCACTTTTGCGTGCGATCTGGCGCTCGATACGCTCTTTCTGGGCCAGAAGTTCTTCGAGCTCGTGGTAGAGGCTCTCCCCTTCTTCTTCGATCATGGCCCCCGTAAACATTTTCATCTCCTGTACCGAAAGAGCATCGGGAGCGACCGACCATTCGTTATGCAGCGACTCGACAATGGAGGAGACTTTGGATTCGAGATCGGCCGATCCCAGGGTACGGTAACGCGTTTTGATATCCCGTTTGAACGTTTCGAGGTTCATCATAAAACTCCTGTCAGTAGATTAAAATCCGATGGCACACGCCTCACTCTCTAAGCTCAGAGAACCATTTTGATGTGGGGGTGGGCTTTGAGCGTCTCGTAAAAATAGGTTCTTTCGTCCTCGTTGTGCACGAGGAGTTCGAGATTCATGCTGATGTATTTGCCCCCGCGGCTCGTGTTCGATGGGGTCAGAGAATAGTTGCGTTCCCCCATGATTTCCAACGCGGCGATTTCGATTCCGGCCCGTTCGTGCGCAACGATTTTATAGAGCCAGTTGCAGGGGTATTCGAGCTCAAGCTTTTGAGTCGATTCGTTGATAATTACCACTTTTGCCTCCTGATTTGGTTTCGAGTTGAACGGGGCCGATCACCATCGACTTGTCGATCGCTTTGAGCATATCGTAGATGGTCAGCAGTCCGATGCTGGTCCCGGTAAGGGCTTCCATCTCCACCCCGGTCTGGCCGCTAAGCTTGGCCGTGACGCTCAGACGGAATCCCGGAAGGTCGGGGAGCTCTTCGATGTCGCAGTTGACGCCGCTGAGGTTGAGCGGATGGCACATCGGGATCAGGTCGGAGGTTTTTTTCGTCCCCATGATCGCCGCGATAACCGCCGTCTGAATGACCGGCCCCTTTTTGGCCGTCTGGTTGACGACGGCGTCGAAGGCCTCGCGGCTCATCGTGATGAGGCCGCTGGCAACCGCGACTCGGAATGTCGTATTTTTATCCGAAACATCGACCATTTTAGGACGGTCACGTTCGTCAAGATGGGTAAGTTGCATGGTTTCTCTTTATCGTAGCGTATTTCTAATTATAGCCAAGAGTGGTAAATCCGAAACTGATGAAAAAATAATCATATCGATGATTAAAATTGGGTTATAGTTTTAGCATGAGATTTCGGTGGGGCTAACGATAGCACG
Organism: Sulfuricurvum sp. IAE1; assembly: GCF_004347735.1. Lineage (NCBI taxonomy): Bacteria > Pseudomonadati > Campylobacterota > Epsilonproteobacteria > Campylobacterales > Sulfurimonadaceae > Sulfuricurvum > Sulfuricurvum sp. IAE1. Next base: position 16,625 of record NZ_SLTI01000052.1, read on the forward strand.
TAATTCCGAAACCCTCATACCTCCTTCTTCAAGATTCAGCGCTTTGCCTCTGTGCGCGGAGGCAATTCGTACGCTTTTAACCGACATCCTTACCGACAGGGGAAAACAATGCAAGATTTGGTACGAAGTTATTCGGCAAATGCCCCGTTGTTCGAAAAATTTATTGTAACCACACTGGGAAAAGTGAGCCTCAAAAAATTCGACGTACAGCTGGCGCAGCGCCTTTTTAAAACCTTTCCGAGCCTGGAGCTGATTTACAAATGCGACGAGGGGTTTGTCCAGAACTCCCCCAACATTTATGCCGACCGGGAAGATCATCGCGAGATCGGGGCCGATCGCGGCTATCTGGTCAATGAAACCGCCCTTGAGAAGGGATATTATGTGAGTGAACCTTACATCTCTTCGGCAACGGGAGTGCTGTGCGTGACGGTCGTGTATGCCGTCGGGGACGGTTACCTTTTCCTCGATTTCCGGGTACGTAAGCTGCTGGAGCGATTCGACCTGATCGAAAAAAACGATGTGTTCAAACGGATCAACCGTACCTCCTATGCGGTCATCGGCGGCGGACTCCTCTTTTTCGGGGTATTTGTCGTATTGTACGGGTTTTACACGTTCGGGGGATACCTGGTCGGGGCGGAGCCGCTCTCGATGGATACGGTATTCAAACCGATTATCGCCCTGACGCTGGGGCTGGCCGTGTACGATCTGGGAAAAACGATTTTCGAGCAGGAAGTCTTGCCGCGCACCCAGCGTCTGAGCGATGCGTTCAATGCCAAAACGCTGCTGAACTTTTCGGTGTCGATCATCATTGCGCTGCTGATCGAAGCGCTGTTGGTCGTCTTTAAAATCGCGATCCATGACTACAAGGACCTTCCGTACGCGTCGACGCTCATCGCCGCACTGGCGTTTTTGCTGCTGGTGTTTGCGATTTTTATTTATCTGGTGCGCAAAAGCGAGAAAGCGCCCGGTGATATTCGTGAGGATGGTTGAGGTTCGCGAACGCTTCTTCGTCTTCAAAAGGGACGTAGAGGGTGTTGGAGGCGGCGAGGAGTTTTCCCAGCCGATGGTCCCCTTCGTGGAGCATCCGCTCCATCTCCTCCAGCAGGCTCCGACGGTAAATCCCGCACAGCGGATGGGTCCCTGAAGCGGTTTTGGCGATGATTGCGTCGCATTCGCCGTTATCGGCAGCGATGAGCGTTTCGAAAACGGACGCATCGACAAAGGGGGTATCGACGCTGAGCGCCATGATCCGCTCGTCCTTTAGGGAACGGAACGCACTGACGAATCCTGCCGTCGGGGCAAAATCGGCCCCTTCGGGATCAAGCAGGACCGGTGCGTCGAAGCCGAATTTTTCGGGATCTTTGGACGAGAGGTAGACCCGCTCGAAGAGGCAAAGCAGACGCCGGTACTGGTATTCGGCAAGGGTGGAAAACCCACCGAAGGGGAGGAGCGATTTATCCTCCCCCATGCGGGAGCTTTTGCCGCCCGCGAACAAAACGCATGGGAGATCGGATATCATTCCGCCAACGCCGTCTGAACGAGCTTGGCCATTCCCGGAGTGGTCCCCGTTTGGATGTATTCGAGGATCAGCGGAGTGAACTTGGCGATCAGGGAGGGGTCCATCCCCAGTGCGCTGAATTTGGAGGCGACGCTGCCGCTTCCGACGGCGGGTGCGGCCGAGACGATCGCCGCCAGCGGCGGAAGCTGTTTGGTCAACGCAGCGTAATCGGTCGGTTTCATCGTACTTTTGGCATCATTGAGGATCGCCGCCGCCCCGCCGACCGCCTGGGTGGGGGTGACGCCCAGCGTCGTCGTGATGTTTTTGATCAGCGGGTTGGAGGCCAGCGATGCGTCGACGACGGGTGCGGCGCTCTGGGCGACGGGGGCGACGCTTTGGATAAGGCCTCCGAAGTCGATGGCCTGGGCCTGTGAGGCGATAAGGGTCAGTGCGGTTAAGGGATGGATGAGGTTGCGCATGATGAGGGCTCCTTCATGAGTGATGGAGCCATTATAGCAGATACGTTTAGAGGATGGTGGCAGGATCGGTGATGTACCCCGTGATCGCCGATGCGGCGGCGACGGCCGAGTTGGCGAGGTAAACTTTCGAGCTGCGTGCTCCCATCCGTCCGACGAAGTTGCGGTTGGTGGTCGCGATGGCGACTTCGTTGTCGCCCAGGATACCCATGTATCCCCCCAGACACGCACCGCACGTCGGGTTCGATACGACGCCGCCCGCATCGACGATGATGTCGATGTAGCCCAGCTTTGTCGCTTCGCGCAGGATCCGCTGCGTCCCCGGGGTGACGATGAGGCGTACGTCGGGGTGTACCCGTTTGCCTTTGAGGATTTCGGCGGCGATTTTGAGGTCGCTGAGGCGGCCGTTGGTGCAGCTTCCGATAAAGGCCTGATCGACTTTGATATGGTCGCTGACCGCCTGGCTGAGGCTGTGCCCGTTGGATGGCAGGAACGGGTAGGCGATGACCGGCTCGAGAGCGCCTACGTCGATTTCGAGTACCTGCACGTACGTTGCGTCGGCGTCGGAGTAGTGGATTTTCGGTTCGCGCGCCAGAGGTTTGTCGGCGAGGAACTCGGCCGTGATCTCGTCGTAGGCGACGATGCCGCTTTTGGCACCCGCTTCGATGGCCATGTTACACATCGAAAAGCGGTCGTCCATGCTGAGATACTGAATGGTATCGCCGACAAATTCGAGGGTGCGGTAGAGGGCCCCGTCGACGCCGATCATGCGGATGACTTCTAGGATGATGTCTTTCCCGGTCGTGTATTTCCCCGGTTTTCCGCTGAGGACGACTTTGATCGATTCGGGGACTTTGAACCAGTTGCCCCCCGTGACCATCGCGAATGCGAGGTCGGTTGACCCCATTCCCGTCGAGAAAGCCCCCAGTGCCCCGTGAGTACAGGTGTGCGAATCGGCGCCGATGATGACGTCTCCCGGGACTACCAGCCCTTTTTCGGGAAGGAGGGCATGTTCGATCCCCATATCTTTTTCGTCGAAAAAGTGCTTCATGGCGTGTTTTTTGGCAAAATCACGGCTGACGCGGGCCTGATTGGCCGATGCGATGTCTTTGGCGGGGATGAAGTGATCGAGGACGATCGAAAAACCCTCGGGATTGGCGAGTTTGGTCGCCCCCGCATCTTCGAACGCTTTGATCGAGATGGGGGTTGTGATGTCGTTCCCGATGACCATGTCGATCGGCGAACGGACGATTTCACCCGCATAAACGGGGTGTCCGACGTGTTCGGAAAATATTTTTTCGGTAATAGTCTGACCCATAATCAAGAACCTTTTCAAGGGGCTAAATAATGGGGGCGATTATACCACAGCGACCCTTAGCGTTTGGCGGGGAGGGGTTTCTTGGATGATGCCGGGGGAACGTTTTTGGTCCCGCAGTTTGCCGGCGAGCGAACATCGCATCCTGCCGCATACCCGCTGCTGCCGCATCCCCCCTTCATCGGGAGGACGTACTGCATGTGATGCTGATACATTCCCATCAATCGGGGAAACTCTTTTTTCTGCGCGTCGTTGAGGACCAGATAGATCGTTTCAAAGAGATCGATCTGCGCCTGGAGCGCTTTGGCGCTGGGGGAGTAGGCGATGTAGGCCGCAGGGTTGAAATGCCCCCCTACAAACGCTTCTTCGGGTACTTTTGGGGAAAGGGTGCGCATCTCTTTGCGGTAAAGGCGCAAAGCGGTCTGGATATCGGAATTTTCTTCAAGTCCCAGTTCGTTGACTGCATAGGTTACGGTTTCGACGAGAGGGATGGCCCCTTTGGCGCACCCTGACCCGCATCCTGAGGGGTTGGCGCATGCCAGAGCCGCCGCCGTGAAGAATCCGAACGTCATTATGATCCATCGCATGGTAATCTCCTTGCTGAAGTTGGCAACAATGATACCTCCGATAATAATAAGAAAATCTAAAGATCGGGATATAGTTGGACGGGTTAACGATCATCCGTTCTTTAATCGGAATTCGAGTATCAGATCGATTTCCATCGGCATCGAACTTACAAGGTTTTTGGGGATGTCGATTCCTGAAGCCGAGGCGACGGCGGCTTTGACCGCATTGTGGAAAACGGCTTCCCCGCTGAGGATGGTGATCGCTCCGAGGGTTCCGTTGCCGTTGAGGCTGAAGCGTACCCCTACTTCCCCTTCCATACCGCGGCGGCGTGCCGAAGAGGGGTAGCGGAGGTTGCTTTGAATCGCGGAGCGCAAAGAGGAGAGAAAAGCCCGTTTTTCCACCGTATTGTCGGGCTTGGCCTGGGGGGCTTGTGCCGTCGGCACGGCCGGGGCGCTCTGGACGACATCGGAAGGTTTCGGGAGTGCCGCGGGTGTCGAAGGGGCGGACACCGGCGTTGGCGCGACCGCCGGGGCGGGAGATTGCGCGGAAGGTTTCAGCGTTGAGGGGCTCGTAGACGGCCGGACGGGAGGCAAAGCCGGTACCCGCTCAGCGCTTCGTTGAGCCTTTGGGGATGAAACCATCGGCGGCAATGGAACGGCGATACGCTGTTCCACGGGCTGGAACGACATGATCTTGAGCGGTATCTTGGTCGTTTCCGCGGGAGGGGTCGTCCGGGAGAGGACCCAGAAAGCCAGGGAACCCATCAGGGCATGAAAGGCGAGTGAGAGGGCAAAGGATTTGCGGGCGTACGTCATAGGTGTAACCATCCGTTGAATATAGCGATCCCTACCGCGCCCAGAAGAACGGGCGCCGCATGATGCAAAAAGCGGCGATACGTACCTAAATGCTCCAGGCTTTCCCGGAGAATTTTGGTCAGCACAAGGGAAAAAAACAAAAACCACAGGACGGTGGCCCCAAAAGCGAACGCCAGCCCGTACGCCAGGGCGGCGTACCAGGTGGTTGCGGCGGCGGAGAGGGTCATCATCGTGACCACCGGAGCGCAGATTGACATCGACAGCAGTGCCCCGCTCAGGAAGAGCGAAAAAACGTTGTCGGATGGGGCCGAAGGGGCGTTACAGCATCGCTGCGCGCGCCGCGCGTCCATCCACAACCGAAACGCCAGCACCATCGTGACGCTCCCCAGAAGGTATCCCATCAAGACGGTGTCGCGGAGGAGTGATTTGATAAAAACTGATCCCGCATACGCAGCCATCGCCAGGGTCACGTAGCCGCTGATGCGCCCCACCATGAGGGGAAGGAGTGCCCGAAGGCTTTGTGACCTGGTAGCCCCGTTGGCCAGCAGGATGGGGGAGACGATCGGCATGCACGAGAGCATGCATGCGGTCGCTCCGTAGGAGAGGGCGATCAGAAAAAGGGAGACGAGCGATAACGGTTCCACCCTTTATCCCTTCCACCATTTATCGATCTTGACCCGTTTTTTAAACGACTCTTTGGACGAGGTGAGGATCGTGGCAGGACCGTATTTGAAGCTCATGACCCCATCGTGCGGACAGAATTCGACGCATCGCCCGCAAAGGGTGCAGTCGGTGTGGGTAATGTCGCGATTCCGCGCCGGTGCGCCGATCTCGTAAATATCCATCGGACACGCTTTGACGCAGTTCGAACACCCTTCGCAGTGGGATGAACCGTTTTTGACGAGGCGCAGCAGGCCGATTTTTTTGAACAGGGTCTGCATCGGCAGGATCGGGCAGATGCGGCAAAACGGCTGCCGTACGAAAAGAGCGAGGGCCACCATCAGGCCGAACAGCAGATCGGCAATAAGCGAGAGGGCAAAGTACCCCCACCCCGCCTGAGAGATGTAAACCTGGCTCATATCGCCCACCGCCAGGGTCGTCATAATACGGCTTGGACAGATGGAACAAAACGGCGATCCCCACTCATGCCCCAGCAAACCGATCCCCGTCAGCAGCGGGAAAATGAGTACCAGAAAGAGAAAAATAAACCATTTGACCGGGCGGATTTTGTTTACCGTACCGGCCGAGAGGGAGGGGAGCTGTTTCATCCCCAGCTTCGTCCCGATCATCCCGACGCTCTCCTGAAAGAATCCCAAAGGGCAGAGCCATCCGCAGAACGCTTTGTTGAGGATCAGGATCAAAAGGGCAACGGTACCGACGGTGATCGCGGTTCCCATCAGTGCTTGCATGATGCCCGCATGTTCGGTAAAGAGGGTCGAGACGCGGTGGTCCATCTGGTGTTGCAGCGGGATGAGGGCGCAATAGTCGCCCCCCTTCATGTCGTAGGCGCACGAGAGGGCCGGAAGGGCCTGGGTGAGTTTATCGTCGGTGTAAAACGTGGTGAAAACGGTTGCCCCGTAGACGAAAAAGAAAAAGGCGGTGAGCTGTACGACACGGCGTAGTGCCGTTACGGTCAGAAATTTATCCATTGTGTCCCCCTTTGCGGCTGCGTCGATAGAAGAACAGCCCCGCTAAAAATCCCGTCGCCGCCGCAGCGGTACCCCATTCGAGCGATTGCCAGTGGTTGTTCGGGTTGGGCGAGTAGGGCATCGAGAAGGTGGTGACGTAACGGATACCCCCCTCTTCATGGCGCAGGGTCAAAAGAAATTCGGAAGGTTTGTTGCCGCGGCCCGGTTTTACATTCTCAAAATCATCGGGAAGGGTCACTTCCGCCGTGCCGTCCGATCCGCTCTCATAGGTTTTTGCGCCGCTTCGGCTGGTTTCCAGAACCAGAGGGGTGTTTGGCAGGGGCTTACCTTTGAACAGTGCGACAAATCGGTACGTTTTGGAACCCGTGTAGCGGTCGTGTTCGCGATGCAGGGGATCGGGGACGATTTCGAGGACGGTTTTGGGAAGGGCCGTGAGCTTGGTCGGAGAGACTTTGGCGGGGCGGCCGAAGAGCGACAGGTACCGGATAGCGCCGTAAACGTTGCCGCTGACGTTGCTTTCCGCCACCATCGCATAATATCCCCCTAATTTGGGTGCGGGGAGCATCACCGTATTTTGGTTGAAGCGGAGTTCTTTGAGCGAGAGGTCGGGAAGTACGAGCCGGGCGGTCGCATTCCCTTCGAGGTTCATCGCCGCGAACATGGCGCTCTCCCCTTTTCCGTGTCCGCCGTGGGCTGCGGCGGCCGCTTTGCCCGTATCGCATCCGTGGGGGGTCCAGTATAAGACCCCTTCGCCGTACCCCCAGAGGGAGGTTCCCAGTACAAGAGCGAGGAGAAGGTTTTTCATATCGGGTTCCTTAGAATTTGATGGAGAAGCCGGCGGTGTAGACGCGACCGGGGTTGACCGTGATCGAGAGGTCTTCGTAATCGAACACGTCGTTTTCGTCGCGGTCGCTGCTGGCTCTGGCGGTATTGAAATAGCGGTTGTCCATCAGGTTGTCGATGCGGGCAAACAGCGAGTATTCAACGTCAAAGGCTTTTGCTTTGTACTCGGCCAGCAGGTTGACCGCTTCCTGGCCGTCGATCCGGAGGCGGTTGAGATCGTCGGCATAGTAATCGGAGCGTTTGGTGTATTCGGCCGAAAGTTTGATATTGGCGTTGTGCTGGTAATCGAGGATGACGTTGAGGCTGTGTTTGGACGTTCGGGGGATCGTATTGCCCGTGACGTTGTAATAGGTCACTTCGCCGGTATCGACCCTGCCGTCGTTGTCGGCATCGAAATGGATGCCGAAGCGGTCGTAATCGGTGTATTTGGCGTCAAGGTAGGTGTAGGCGACGTTGCATGAAACCTTGTCCCCGAGTTTCGAGACGGCGGAGAGTTCGAATCCCTGGTGTTTCGCCCCCCCGATGTTATCCCACATGTCGGTGACGGTGCTGTCGACACTCCCGTAGTTTCCGGCCGTTTTCATGATGAAATCCTTGCGGTCGATGCGGAACAGCGAGGCTTCGTATTGGAGGCCGTTGTAGTTTCCGCGCACCCCCGCTTCGTAGTTTTTGGCGTGTTCGGGGCGGAGGTTGGGGTTGTTTTGGGTACTTCCGTAGGTGCTGACGTTTGCGGCGAAGAGCTGTGAAATCGTAGGCGCCCGAAACCCGGTGGAGTAGTTTGCGAAGACGCTGCTCTCTTTGCCCAGATCGTAGTTGCTCCCGATGCGGTAGGAGTAAACGTCGAACGATTTATCCAGCCGGTTGTTGCGGGAGTCGGTGTAGTCGAGTTTGATCGCGTCGTAACGGGCGTTGAACGTCGCGCTGAGCCGGTCGGTGAGGGCGTGTTTGTATTCGCCGTAGAGGGCGTAGACGTTTTCGTCGGTTTCGTTGTTGCTGTTTTCGTCTCCGGCCGATACGTAGGTATAGCTGGGGAAATATCCGACCCGTTGCGCGACGCGGTAGAGCACCTTGTTTTTGTAGTTGTTGTCGCGCAGGTCGATTCCAAGCAGGGTTGCGAAGGTCTGCGTCGCGGTCCGGAATTCCCCTTTGATACCCGTCTGCACCTGTTCGTAATAGTTGTCGTAAACGTAATCGTCGTCGGTGTAGGTTCCAGAAGCGCCGAGGGCGTTTTTCGTTTGGGGACTCGACCAGAAATAGGTGTCGTCGGTGTAGACGTAGCCGTTGACGAGGAGGTTGGTGTTGTCGGAAAAATCTTTCGAATAGGTGAGAAACAGCTTGAAGAGGTCGACGTCGTATTTTCGGGTATAGTCGCGACTGTCCATGTCGCCGGTGTAGATGCTTTGGGGATTGTTCAGCGCCTCGCTCAGGCCCCCGACGGTTCCGTGGGAATCTTTTTTACGTTTGGAAGCTTCGAGCCCGAACGTCAGGTCGCTCGTATCGTCGAGGTAGTACTGGAGTTTCCCGTTGACGTATTGGGCTTTGTAGTCGGAATCTTCATGGTAGCCGTCGGCTTTGCGCTCGCTTGCCTGGATATGGAAACTCAGATCGTCGTTCGCATACCCCGTACGGGCGACGAGTTTCTGGTAACCGAAGCTTCCCCGCTCGATGGCTCCGAAGTTGTGGTTGTATTTGGCCCCCCGTTTGGTGGTGATGATAACGGCTCCGGAAAGGGCGTCGTCACCGAAGAGATAGGAAGCTCCCCCTTTGATTACCTTGATCGATTCGATGTTGTCGAGGTCGATATTGACCGCCCCGGTCCGCTCGAACACCGGGACCCCGTCGATGACGACGGCAACGCCCGGTTTTTCACCCATATACACCTGGTTTTCGATACCGCGAATGTGGATTTTGAGGCTGTCGCCGGTTTTGACTTCGGTGGTGATGCCGGGGATCGCGTTAAGCACCTGCTGGATATTTTCGACGTGAGAGTCGTCCACTTTCTGCCCGTCGATCGTTGAGGTGGAGGAGGCTTCCGTCCGCGACGAGTGAAAACGGTCGTCGATCGTCGTCGAGTCGATACCGATAATGCCGAGGTTTTCGGCAGCCAGGCATGAGCCTGCAAGCAGGGAAGAAAGAATAACGCTGTGGGAAATGTTGGCCATCACCGCTCCTGTTCGGAAATAAAAGTGGGTGATTATGAAGGAATAGTGTTACATTTGTGTTAATTGCACGAATCAAGAAATAATTAATATTTTAAAAAAGTGAGAGTGTGGGCAGGGCGTAAGCGCCGAAGGGTGGAGTATAATGGCGTCTAAAAACGGGGGCCACCATGACTACCGTCTGGCATAACCCAAAATGTTCCAAATCGCGCGAAGCGATCAAACTCCTCGAAGAGAAAGGGGCCGATTTCGGCGTCGTGAAATATCTGGAAGAGACGCCTGGCCGCGAGGAGATCGAATCGTTGCTGAAGAAACTGGGTATTTCGGCGCGGGAACTGATGCGCACCAAAGAGGACAGGGATGACATGCTTGTTGCATAGTGACATACTATGACATAAAAAATATAGACACGATAGAATAGTTACATCTTTATCAAGGAGTAACTATGGCATTGAACGGCACGGTCCACTTTTATACACCTACTACTATCCCTACCGAAGACTCTTTCGAGATACAAACTGAGAAGCTAAAAGAAGAAAATGACATCTGTATCTATTATGGTCGAGATGGGATTTCGCCTGATGATCCTGACTATGGACTTGGTATTTCAAAATTTCACAACTTCCCGTTTGTAGTGAATGAAGACGGTTCGTTGTGGAAAGACGCGACATTATATTTGATTTGGAAGATCAAACATCGTGAAGAGATAACACCTAAGCGGTTGCAACAGATTGCGGATTATCTTCAAGATTTTCTTCGCTTCTGTGAGATGACCGAAAATAATGAGGAAGCAGCAGCTGAACAAGACGGAAGGGAAATCCCGGAAGCAAGACGTTTCCACTATTTGAACGCACCCATAAAGTCACGCCGTCCTAATGTCATGTACGGACAGTATCTTTTAAAGATCAAGGCAAAGCAGTGGGGCCCGAAGATGAAGGCTGTTTCTGGTTTCTACCAATACCTAATTGAAGTAAGAAAGATTTCCTTCCCTGTCGATATGCTTGAACGTAGCATGTCAAGTAAGATTATTGCAACCGCTAACGGGGGTGGCTACATCATGGAAATTGGTTATAACCGAGTTGACCAGGAAGCCAAAACACAGAATCAGGATGACGGACACATTCGTGATGGTGAGAAGATGCGGCCTATGAGCATTGCCGAACAGATCATCTTTGAAAAGGCCATGCTCAAGTTTACACATGAAGAACTGGTACTTGGGTCGATGATCGCTATTACTTCGATGGCCAGAAAGCAGACAGTTTATACGCTCAGGCTTAAACACTTTATTAGCAATCTCCCTGCTGGTTACGACCCTATGACGTTGCGGCATTGGCGGCAGAACAACCTTTCTAAAATCGATCTAAAAGGCACACATGATATTCATGTTGGTGACGGTACAGGTGCAGACACGAAGAATGGTAAGCGGATGAAAATTACAATAGATAACTGGCTCCGGCTTGTCATCATAGAATACATCATATCACCACGTGCAGTGAAATACCGCAACTATGCCCTTTCACAAAATAGTGATCTTGATCAGTATCTGTTTTTAACCTACGATAAGAAGACAATGGAGAGTACGCCGTACTACCACGCCAATGATGATATCAATCTTCCAAACTGGCTTGATCAAGGGAAGCCGAAAAAGACTGGAAACGGAATTGATCAGGCCATGAAGCGGTTCCGTGACGGGCCACTGGCACAAGAGTGTACTGACAGGCAACTGTTCCCTGTCCGCTTCCATGACCTCAGAGCAAGTGGAGCAATGCGCTTTATTGATCGTAACGAATCGTTCGTCGATGGCGGTGAGACCACGTGGTCAGCTGTCCTTATCAAACTCTCAAAGTTGATGGGGCATGACAGCATCGCTACCACCCAGATGTATCTCGACTTCAAGCAACATTACGAACAAAAGCTGCCTCAGTTGCAGTTTGAATTCGAAGAATACAGATACGCAGAGATTCAAAAACGTATCCTTAGAGATCGGGTTAGTAAATGAGTGTTACAGAGGAGTTGACAGTGACAAAAACTGTTAGACGGGCAAGCAATAGGGGGTTCATCACTGTCTTATACGATCACGCCGAACTTCAAGCATCGTTTGAGAGTACGCTTGAAGCATTGCGCAATAATGGCGAGGAGCCTATGAAAATAAAACTTGAAAAAGCTGCTGGCGTCACCAATGGTTACCTGCAAGCAACCGCCAAAAAACACTTTTGGGCCCAAAAGATACTTACAGAATACAAATCACTACGTCGCGAATGGGAAGATAATGGCGGCGCGGAGTATAAGAGGATGAAAAAGATCCTGAACGAGATGGTCAAAAATGGCGAAAAGCCGGGTTTAAGTGTAATCGGTGAGAAAGCTGGGAGAAGTTCAGTTTATCTTTTGCCCAGGGAAAAACGCCAATTATACCCTTGGAAAATGAAATTATTTGAAGAGATTAGGGAAGCGCAAAAAGTGTTTGATAAACCAGTGCTGGAGATACCCAAAGGTTATGTGTGTTTGTCACATCAATGTCAATCGTTGAACACACTTGTAAAAGAGATGGAATTTGGGGATGCGGAGATCACCAGCTATAAAAATGCTGCTGTTAAATTTATAAATGGCAAAGAAGTGCACTTTGGATCGTGGCTGTATCAAAGATGGTTCCGATTTAGTGAAGGAACAAAAGGGGTTTTGACCTATGTGGATCCAAGCAGTTTTGATATACAGCGTACTTTTTTAGTCAGAGGAGCAATCTTAGCACTTAATGCAACAACTGAAAAATCACAAGGTATGCGCGCGAAAGATATTGAAAAGTACATCAACTGGCTTAACCGGACCGGAAATATGACGCCTAAGAATGCAAAAGAGGCCGAAGAAAGTTATCGGGGATTCTCTTTGTATTTGCACCAAGTGGTTAAAGGGCATGATCCTAGAAGAAAAAATCAGACTATTGATATTGACCACTTTGGTCGCAAACATGCGGGAAAAATCCAAGCCAGTGTGTGTTTAATGCTTGCGGAAGCTTTCACCAACGGAAACGCAGGAAAAATTCAAGGAATGACTGGATATGTCGAGGGTGGTTGGCAAAATGAGGATGAAGCCGTTATAGATATTGGTGCACTAGGTGATGCGCTGAGCTACTATTACCAGTTTTTCGAGCAGGTTACCAACTTTTTGCTCGAACACAAGCCTTATCCCTGCGCTATTAAGCTACTGGAGCATGATGCGATATTGGTTCCACAAATACCTGCATATCCCCAAATTATGACCCCTTTCAATGGAACTAATAGATTCGACTGGCGTATATATTTCGATCCGGATGTACTTGATCTCAGGAATGAGGCTGGAGTAAAAGCAGTAGTGATGAGGAGTGAAGTATATCAACGTAAGAGTCCTGCAAAGCAAGCATTAATGTTGAACGGAGCTGCCGACACTCTCAATACTTTTTGTGCAGCCATTCTTAAAGCAAACAGCGACTATTCTCATAATACTCGCTTATCTCTTGGCGTTCTAGCTATGCAAGCTTATTTTATGGTGATGATGGACATCACAGGGTTAAATGATGTGACGCTCGCAACCATGCCGTGGAGTGATGAGAATGACCTGTTTGAAGAGGATAACGGGGACAGTGTCAAGTTAAGAAACATCAAGCACCGAGCAGGGGGTAAAGTCGTCGAGTTTTCGATACAGCGGAAATTCAAGCCGAGCTTTATTACTTTCTTGAAGCTTCGCCGCTATGTCCTTGATGGGAATAGCTGCGATACCCTCTATTTTACAGGCACAGGCAAGAATATCAAACTTACTGGATCGTACCAGAATGGGGGATTTGGAGTTCGTGCCTATAAAGAATTCCAAAGATACTATCCTGATTTGAATTATTTCGGTTCACGAAAACTTCGTCGGTTCAAGAAACAGTGGATCATGAAAGAAACTAATGGGCGGACTTATCTTGCCGCAAAACTGCTGCAGCATACCGAATCAATCAGTCAGAGCAATTATCCTGCTCAGCCCAAAGGAGAGAGTCAAAAGATGATGGCTAATTATTTCGATTATCAGCATAGCCTCACCATGGAGGTAGACGATAGCGAGATGATAAGTTCAGGGGCTTGCAAAAACCATAAGCAACCTGAAGCACAGGTTGAAAAGGCCCCAATCAAACCTGATTGCAATAAAAAGATGACTTGTCTATTCTGTAAACACTATCGCTTGATGCCTATCAAACAGGAGATACACAAGGTATTGTCAATGAAGTATGTCATAAAAGAGTTCTCTAAACTACATGCGTGGTCACAAGTGCATTTCGATACGGTGACCGAACCTATACTTGATCGCATCGAGTTGCTGCTTGAAGCGTTGAAAATCAAGTATCCAGAGACTTCTGGCATTATTGAAGACCTACGAAAAGAGGTAGACAAACAAAACCTTACGAGCTATTGGCAGGGAGTACATGAACGAAACTGGGAGGCAGTATGGTAGAAGTATTCACGATCACAGAGGATATGCCATATCCACCGCAGGGTTGGAAATATGATGAGCATAGCACAAATGAAGCATACATAGATCCAGAGACAGTCATTTCTTACGATCAGGAAACTGGGAAACCTCATTCGCGATACAAGGACGACATCTGGCGGCTTACATGGTCTCTTAGTCGTAAAAAGCACAAGCAAATCTCGTTTGCCGGGATCAAAAATCAGCAAGACAAGACACTAATCAAGCGCTTGATGTTCATTATTATGCAGCTTGGAAAAGGCAAAAATGGTAGTATCAAGTCTCCTATCTCTTTGAAATCAATTTACCTAGACGCGATACTTTCGATGTACCGATTTGCAACACAGCATGACATATCCATAGAAGTGTTGCTGAGTAATCCGCAAGCGATGAGACGCTATATCACAACTGAGATCAAATTGAAAAAATACCGTTCTGGATTGACCATTGGTCTTATCAATTTTCTATCGAGACTACAGCAGCAAAAATGGTTTGGTATAGTCTATAAATACGACAGTGAGCATCTGCGGGTACTTGCCATGTACTATAGGGAGTACGTAGATTCACAAGAACAGAGCGAATGCATACCCCCACGGATACTCCGAAATGCTCAACGGATGCGCTGGGAGCATGTTGATGTCGTATGGAAGGTGCGTACCAAACTGGCCGCCATGATTGATCGGCTAATGATAGAGCCGCTTCAATATGCGGCTAGTAGTACTACGGCTGGGAGTATTGCACGTAAACGAGGTGTTTCAAGGCCAAATCCGTATATTTTATTTGGTGAGCTGGCTAACGAACTAAGCTTGGATTCGTTCTGTGATATCTATGGGATCAACGGCAGAAAATCATTAGTGGGTTATTTGAGCGCTCTCTCTAAGACCTGCCGTCATTTGATTTATGGTTATACAGGGATGCGGAACGATGAAGGATGTTCCTTGTGGATTGGATGTTATCATGAAAAAGGAGCGGGATCGGCCCCAGTAATCAACGGAATTGAAAGCAAGAACGGGATCCCAATCATTCATTCCTTTGTGACAATTAAGGAAATCAAAAAGGTCATTGATTTGCAAACAGCCATTGCTAAGGTCATAGCCAAACATTCCCATCCAGGAAACAAAGAGCTTCCGCTGTTATTTAATCCTGGATGGATTTCAGGAGGGCGTGCGATGCACATGGAAGTGAACACACAACTGGACAGAGGTAATGAGTTGCCTTTGGATGAATCACAGCTTATTATCACGGAAGAGGATGTTGAGAAAACTCTGAAAGCCACAGAACCAGATCGTGACTGGGACAATGACCCTCATTATCAAGTGGGGATGGTCTGGAGGTTCAATTGGCATCAGTATCGTCGATCAGTTGCGGTTTATTCACTGCGTTCTGGACTGGTTAACATAACGGCGCTTGGTAATCAGTACCGACATTTATTCGAGGCAACTACTATACACTACGGCAACGGCCATTATGTAGCACAGCCACTAGAAGGGACAGATTCCAAGTATCATGTCAGCTATGAAGCAGAACGTCTGCGTGACGAACATCATGCACGTGCACTATGGCGTGATATGCTGATAAACCTTGACCGTCACCAAAGCGGTTTCGCACCTACGGATAGAGATGTTACACCAGTGGAGCCATCTGAGCAGATTGAGGATATTGACGGGTTGCAGACTGTAGCTGCCAAAATGAAAAGAGGAGAGATCGGTCATACGAATACGGCCATCGGTTCATGTAAATCGCTTACGCCGTGTGACGGTCATATGATGCTGATATGGAAACCATGCCTTGAATGCCCTGAAAAAGTGCCAAATATAAATAAGGTTGATCATCTTATAGACGTACAGGGGCGGTTTGTGGAAAAGGTTGCACTGGATATGCCAGGTAGTATAGAGCTTCGTGATCAGCAAGAGGACTTGGAAGCGCTGAAAGAGTTTCGAAAAACATTAGGAGGAGAAAATGAACAGGATTGATAGATATCTGGAAGGTATCAAAAAAGTGCCTAAGGGTAAGAAGATTAATAAGAGAACTGTCAGCGAAGCTATGGGTATAGACCCAAATTTACTAAACCCATCAAGGGATGATAAATATCTGACTAACCCCGCAATACGGGGTATGATTGAAGATGCTGAAGCTGAGCGCCTGAAAAAGGATAAGAAAGCTGATAAATTGATCGAAGAAACTCGGATAAAAAATAAATTCAAAGATGAGCGTGACGATTTTAAAAACAAACTTGAAAAAGCTTATGCGCGAGAAGTGATGCTTATCAATCGCATACATGAATTGGAAACAGAACTGGCTCAATATAAGAACGAAAATGGGTTGAAATTGGTGTCAAAAAGAAGATAAATGAACAGTCGAAATAAAATAGTCGGTAAAATTGCATCACTTTTCAGTGGAGAATAAAATGGCAATAAAAATATGGCATAACAATCGTTGTAGTAAATCCCGTGAGGCTTTAAAACTATTAGAAGATCAAGGCAAGGAAATTGAAATCTACAACTATTTACAAGAATCCCCAAGCGTTGATGATATCAAGGACGTATTAAATAAACTTGGTATCAAGGCTAAAGATCTTATGCGAACGAAAGAGACCATCTTCAAAGAACTTGGTTTAGAGAATATTCAAGACGAACAAACCCTTATTAAAGCAATGGTTGATAATCCAAAGTTGATTGAGAGACCCATAATTATCACTGACACTAAGACAATAATCGGACGCCCGCCATCATTGGTTTTAGATCTCTAAATCATCAAGCGCAGTTTGTCCTATTGAACGTTAAAATCAGGTACTTTTGGTAAAATATAAACACTTTATGTGCCTGAAGGGATTCGATGTATCTTCTCAAAATATTGTGTGTTCTGTCTAAATCATCGATAGAGATAAAAGCATGAATGCAGTTGAGATAGAAGAAGCCGTATCTAACCTTGCAGAAGCACCATTCGAGGGAGTGTTAGAAATTTCGTGTCAGTCCGATAGAATTGTATATTCTAAAGGAAAGACAGATGAACGAGGTGTTCAATTTTAACGAGGCAGTGAAAG
>NZ_SLTI01000053.1:0-15000 GCF_004347735.1 Sulfuricurvum sp. IAE1
CTGGCGCGAGCTGGAGGTGCCGCCCATGACCATGCTCACCATCCGCCACGAGGATGTGCGGGCCATCGAAAACAGCGAATTCCGCTTCATCCCCCAGGAGCGCAAAGGGACATTGCCCGAAGGAGTGAATGCATGAACATTGGAGACACCGTAAAGCTGAACACAAACCCGGAAGACAGTCCCGAGACCATCCTCCGGCTCTTCGTCTACGGCACCCTGAAACGGGGCTACTGGAACCATCAACGCTTCTGCGCCCAGGCCCGCAGCATCGAACCGGCCGTGGTTTGGGGCAGGCTCTACCACCTCCACGCCGGTTTTCCGGCCCTCGAGGTGCCGGAAGGGCTGATCCTGGCCCGAGGCAGCGCCGATCCACTGGCCGACGCCAGCAGACGGCAGGAGATCGGCACACCGCGTTTCGGCCGCCCGACCGGAGACTGGGATCTGATCCATGGGGAGCTGGTGACCTTCACCGACCCGCAGTGCGACCTGCCGCCCATCGACCGACTGGAAGGCTTTCGGCCCGGCGGGCACAGCATGTACCAGCGGGTAATGGTGGCGGTACTGTGCGGACGCACCTTGATTCCTGCCTGGACCTACTGGATGCCGCGTGTTGAAAACGGCACCCGGCTTGACTCCGGCGTCTGGCATCGAGCGTGATAGAAAATAATCGGCTCAAATCGGTAAAGATCGTTTGACATAGCACATAGAGTCTTTGTATATTGATGGAGTTTTTTAACCTGGGAGAGGTGCGTCCAGTCTCTCCCGTTTCGCCTCTGGCGGACGTGGCAAACAACCAAAGCGCCCGTGGAGCAAGAGAATGAACGAGATGGAAGACCGCTGGTTATCAATAACCGAGATTTGCAAGTACCTCGGGGTCAGCAATGACACCGTTTACAAGTGGATCGACAAGCATGGTATGCCCGCCCACCGCATGGGTCGACTTTGGAAGTTCAAGAAGGACGAGGTCGACGAGTGGGTCAAGGCTGGCGGCGCGGCGGAACCTTCAGATGCTGGGAAGAGCCGCAACTCATAATCATAAGGATCGTTAAGTATGGCAAGATCTGATAGTAACAAAAACGGCGGTAACCTCGGTTTCGAGGCCGAAATGTTCAAAGCCGCTGACAAGCTGCGCGGCAATATGGAGCCATCCGACTACAAGCATGTCGCACTCGGGCTCATCTTTCTGAAATACATTTCGGACGCCTTCGAAGCCAAGCACAAGACCCTGCTGGCCGAAGACCCGCAGGCGGCTGAGGACAAGGACGAATACCTTGCCGACAACGTGTTTTGGGTCCCCAAGGACGCTCGCTGGTCGCATCTGCAGGCCAACGCTAAGCTGGCCACCATCGGAACCTTGATCGACGATGCGATGCGCGCCATCGAGAAGGACAATGAGTCTCTCAAGGGCGTACTACCCAAGGACTACGCCCGGCCTTCGCTCAACAAGGTGATGCTCGGCGAGTTAATCGACCTGATTTCTGGCATTGCCCTCAATGAAGAAGGGCACGCCTCCCGCGACATCCTTGGGCGTGTTTACGAGTATTTCCTTGGCCAGTTCGCGGGCGCTGAAGGCAAGCGCGGTGGCGAGTTTTACACGCCACGATCAGTTGTACGCGTCTTGGTTGAGATGCTGGAGCCCTATCAGGGCCGTATCTATGACCCTTGCTGTGGCTCGGGCGGGATGTTCGTTCAGTCCGACAAATTCGTTCAGGAGCACGGCGGCCGCATCGGCGACATCGCCATCTACGGGCAGGAGTCGAACTACGTTACGTGGCGGCTGGCCAAGATGAACCTGGCCGTGCGCGGCATCGATTCCGACATTCGGTGGAATAACGAAGGCAGCTTCCACAAGGACGAGCTGCGAGACCTCAAAGCCGATTACATCCTTGCCAATCCCCCTTTCAACATTTCTGACTGGGGTGGCGAACGTCTGAGGGAAGATGTCCGCTGGAAGTATGGAGTCCCCCCAACGGGGAACGCTAACTATGCTTGGCTGCAGCACATTGTTCACCACCTTGCTCCCAATGGCACTGCAGCAGTTGTGCTCGCGAATGGCTCGCTGACATCAAACCAAACTACCGAAGGACAGATCCGTCAAGCTATGGTTCAAGGAGATGTGGTGGCTTGCGTTTTGACCCTTCCAGTTCAGCTTTTTTACTCAACACAAATTTCAGCGAGCATCTGGGTGCTCGCCCGAAACAAGAATTTCCCGGGAGGAACAAACCGTCGCGGGGAAGTCCTCTTCATAGACACGCGTGCGCTTGGAAGCTTAGTTGATCGCACAAGGCGGGAGTTCTCGGATGCCGAGATTTCCAAGATTGCAGACGCCTTTAAGCGCTGGAAAGGTGTTGCCAATGGCGAGCCGTACTCCGACGTTCCCGGTTTTTGCCGTTCTGTAGATATTAAGACGCTTGAAGCGCATCGTTGGGCTCTAGTTCCTGGACGCTACGTCGGCTTTGATCGGAGCGAATTATCAACGACTGCCATTGGGAAATTGAAGGATGATTTTGTCGAGCTGAAAGCAGCATTGACCAAATTACCAAGCGAAGTCGAACAATCAATTACGATTTTTGAGGAGCTTTTCCATGGCTGAAGCATTCTTGGATCATCCATCGGGATGGGAGGTTATCACGCTCGAGCCAAAGAAGGGTTCAGGCTACATTGAAAGAGTTGAAAGTGGAGGGACTCCGAGCACCACGGTTGACGAGTATTGGGATGGGGATATCCCATGGCTGACCCCAAAGGAAATAACAAGAGGAAACGAGGCACTATATGTGTCAGCCACCGAGAGAAACATTACTGAACTCGGGGTGCAATCGAGCGCGGCTAAGTTGATGCCCGTGGGAACGGTGATGCTTAGTAAGCGCGCCCCTGTAGGGGCAGTGGCAATATCAACAGTACCCATGTGCACAAATCAGGGTTTTCTGAACTTTGTTTGCGGCGAAAAGCTCCTACCCACTTATCTTGCCTATTGGTTGGTGGCAAACAAAAGATACTTAGACGCAGTGGCAAACGGATCTACTTATCCGGAGCTGTACAAAGGAGACCTATTTGAATTTGAAATGGCCGTTCCGTCTGTTGAAAAGCAAAAAAAGATTCTCCGGACCATTTCGTCAGCAAAACAGCTTGCACTTTGCTTAGATGCAACGTCTCACTCTGCAATTGAAGTGGCAGATGTTCTCAAATTGCAGAATCTCCGGGATCGCATTGATCATTTTTATGGGGCACTCCTGCCAATCATACTGTCAGGCAGATTGATCGGGGAGCAGCCATGACATTGTGCCGAATAAACGCCTGTCGTAAAATTGAAGGTCATCGTGGACAACACGATATCTATCCTTCTGCTCCCTGGGCTTTCCTGACGTCAAAGGATAAGGACAAACTTAGCAAGGCAGGCTTCGCAACACCACGCGGAGGAGCGAAAGGAGCGTATCAAAATCATGTTCTTCGGAGCAACAAGGTAATCGTTCCATTCGAGCGCCTTGGACAAGCTCCCCTGGCGAGCTATCAGGATGGTTACGTTATTCGATTATTCCCTGACCAATATTTTGACGGCCCTAGTCAGGTAAAGCCAGCGTTCGGCCAACCCAACGCACCCCAAGTTGGAATTGATGCATTCGTTCTATATCGTACACACGATCAACTATCTAATTTTCCACCTTTGCCTGGCTGGAATGTCAGATCACTGTCACTGAATGGAGTGCCAGTCACAGAACGTGTTGCTGGTGCCATAGACGCAGGAGAATATGTTCTGAGAATAGCGGCTCATGGAAACAATGCCGCCCGATCAGAAGGCCCTCCACAAGGTATCTTCGCGCCTGAGTATGCCACGGCGAACACGAACTACCTTGCTAAGTGCGTTCTAGCTTGGTTGACAGCTCATACCGTCGACAGCCCTTACGTGGCAGCACAAGCGCAGCACCTTGAGGAAGTGCTTCAGGATGCCGGGCTATTTCAGCCGCGAGAATGGGAGGCAATGGGGTTGCTCAGAAGTGGGCATACGACTTGTCCGCTTTGCATGAAGCACATTCGATACTCGGAACTACACGACCAAGTTTCGTTCGCTGATGAGGCTTCACTTCTAAACGCATCTGAACAGGTTGTGAACGCAACAAGATCTACAGTTGTGAACCTCTTTCACATGGTTCCACTAACTTACTCCGATATTGAGCACATTCCGCAAAACGTTGCCTGGGGACATGCAGTCTGCAATACAAAATTGGGGCAGCGTAAATGTTACCCTTTGTTCGAGCTCATGAATGATGGGTCGAAGGTTGGGATCGTTGATGGTGAAGGTGTTATTTCTACGTTCGGATGGATTTCAAGAAACTTAGAAATAATTAGGTCGCCTGCGGGTGCAGTTTGGATTCGAATCGTTGAGGATCACTTTAGTCCGGAAGACCAAGCTGCCCTTCTTGACTTTTTTGAAGAGTACAGGGGGCACTGAGTATGGCGTTTTTGTCGGAGTCTGCCGTAGAACAAGCGTTACTAGACCAATTACGCGCTTTGAACTACAGCATCGAGCGTGAGGAGGACATCGGCCCTGATGGCCATCGCCCGGAACGCGAGAGTCACGATGAGGTCGTACTAAAGAAACGATTCGTGGATGCCGTCGCACATCTCAATCCAGGACTGCCACTGGAGGCGAGGCAGGATGCCATCCGCAAGCTGATGCAGTTCGAGTTGCCGTCACTGCTCGAAGAAAACCGCCGCATCCACAAGCTGATGACCGAAGGTGTGGACGTCGAATATTACTCCGCCGACGGCACGTTGACTGCTGGCAAGGTTTCTCTCATCGACTTTGACCGGCCAGAGCAGAATGATTGGCTGGCTGTGAGCCAGTTCGTGGTGATCAACGGCCAGAACAACCGGCGTCCCGATGTGGTCGTCTTTGTTAACGGGTTGCCGCTCGGTGTAATTGAGCTGAAGGCACCGGGAAGCGGCAATGCGACCTTGGTCGGGGCTTTCAACCAGTTGCAGACCTACAAGAAGCAGATCCCGGCGCTGTTTAATACAAACGCCCTGCTGGTGACTTCAGACGGAATTACCGCTCGGGTCGGCTCGCTGTCCGCCGATCTGGAACGCTTTATGCCTTGGCGCACGACCGACGGCACTGACGTTGCCCCGAAGGGTGCGCCGGAACTATCGACGCTGATCGAAGGTGTTTTTGAACAGCGCCGTCTTCTCGATCTGCTCTGCGATTTCACAGTGTTTGGTGAGACTGGATCGGGCTTGGCGAAGATCATCGCAGGCTACCACCAGTTTCACGCAGTTCAGCACGCGGTCAACAGCACTGTAACCGCTTCTGCACCCGAAGGCAATCAGCGGGTCGGTGTGATTTGGCACACGCAAGGCTCTGGCAAAAGTTTGCTGATGGCGTTTTACGCCGGACAACTGGTTAAACATCCAGCAATGGCCAACCCGACGTTGGTGGTGCTCACCGACCGGAACGACCTTGACGACCAGTTGTTCTCTACGTTTTCAATGTGCCGCGACCTGATCCGGCAGACGCCGGTGCAGGCCGAGAGCCGAGAAGATCTTCAGAAGGTCTTGAGCCGGGCATCGGGTGGTGTGATTTTCACAACCTTGCAGAAGTTTGGCGAGATCGCCGAGCCGCTCACCAAACGGCGCAACGTGGTGGTCATCGCAGATGAAGCGCACCGCAGCCAGTATGGTTTTAAGGCCAAGGTGGACGCAAAGACTGGTGAAATCTCTTACGGATTTGCCAAGTACATGCGGGATGCACTACCGAACGCTTCGTTCATTGGTTTTACAGGTACGCCGATTGAAGCCGATGACGTGAACACCCCCGCCGTCTTCGGAAACTACATTGATGTCTACGACATTAGTCGCGCCGTCGAGGATGGCGCAACCGTGCCAATCTACTACGAGTCGAGGCTCGCACGAATTGAGCTCGACGAGGACGAAAAGCCCAAGATCGACGCCGAAGTCAACGAACTCATGGAGGACGATCCGGAAGTCGAGCAGGAGCGTTTCAAGAAGAAGTGGTCGACGGTCGAAGCCCTGGTCGGCAGCGATAAGCGCCTTGCATTGGTGGCCGAGGACTTGGTCACCCACTTTGAAGACCGCGTGGCGGCTCTGGATGGCAAGGCAATGGTGGTGTGCATGAGCCGTCGTATCTGCGTAAAGCTGTACGACGAGATCGTGAAGCTGCGCCCAGATTGGCACAGCACGGACGACAACGCTGGTGCAGTCAAAATTGTGATGACGGGGGCGGCAAGCGACCCGCAGGATTGGCAGCAGCACATCGGCAACAAGGCACGGCGTGATTTGCTGGGCAAGCGAGCTCGGAACCCTAAAGACCCGCTCAAACTGGTGATCGTTCGGGATATGTGGCTCACCGGATTTGACGCGCCGTGCATGCACACGATGTACGTGGACAAGCCGATGCAAGGGCATGGTCTGATGCAGGCGATTGCCCGCGTAAATCGGGTGTTTCGCGACAAGCCTGCCGGGTTGATCGTGGACTACATTGGCATCGCGCAGAACCTCAAGTCTGCCCTGCAGCAATATTCAAAGAATGACCAGGAAAACACCGGCGTCGACGAAGCGCAGGCCATCGCGGTGATGATGGAGAAGTACGAGATCGTGCGTGATATGTACCACGGCTTCGACTACGCATCCGCGATGGGCGGGACGCCACAAGAGCGCTTGGCTATGATGGCCGGAGCTATCGAATGGATTCTCGATCTGCAGCAGAAGTTGGCGGCGAAAGAGAAGACCAAGGAAGGTAAGAAGGACGCCCATCGCCGCTACCAGGATGCGGTGCTGGCTCTGTCCAAAGCGTTCTCCCTCGCATCAGCATCCGACGAGGCCCGAGAAATCCGCGAAGAGGTGGGGTTCTTCCAAGCGATTCGCGCAGCGCTAGTGAAGAGCAGCACGGGGTCGGGAGTGACCCGGCAAGAGCGCGAGCTGGCTATCCAGCAGATAGTCAGCCGTGCGGTGGTTTCGACCGAGATCGTGGACATCCTCGCTGCCGCAGGCATCAAGAGCCCGGACATCTCCATCCTATCCGATGAGTTTCTGGCGGAAGTCCAACAGATGGAGCGAAAGAACCTCGCGCTGGAGGCGTTACGCAAACTGATCAACGACGGCATCCGCTCTCGCAGCAAAGCCAACGTCGTGCAAACCAAAGCATTCTCGGAGCGGCTGGAGGATGCGGTAGCGCGTTACCACGCCAACGCCATCACCACTGCCGAGGTCCTGCAGGAGCTGATCCAACTAGCTAAGGACATACGCGCTGCTCGTCAGCGAGGCGAAGAGTCCGGATTGTCCGACGAGGAGATAGCCTTCTACGACGCGCTGGCTGAGAACGAAAGCGCCGTGCAAATGATGGGTGACGACAAGCTGAAACTCATCGCCCATGAGTTGCTGGTGAGCCTGCGGGAGAACGTATCTGTGGATTGGGCACGTCGTGATTCGGCCCGCGCCCGGATGCGCGTGCTTGTGAAGCGCATCCTACGCAAGTATGGCTACCCGCCTGACTTGCAGGACGTCGCTGTACAGACCGTCTTGCAGCAGGCTGAGGCGCTGTCTTCTGAATGGACTGTACCAAAATCAAGAACTGGTGGTGCACGTGTTTAACGTCATTATCAAGAAGATTCATACAAATAGATCGTTTGCCAGCAAATCATTAGGCTGCGTAATCTTCAGGAATGGCTTTAAAACGACTGGCCAACACGTAATCAGGGCGATCCATGGACGTTAAAACGGCCGCAATTCAGGTTTTGCAACAGGCCGGAACGGCGCTGCACGCCAAGGATATCGCCGAGCAGATCATGGCTGCCGGTCTCTGGCAGTCCGGAGGTAAGACCCCAGACGCCACTGTCAGCGCCCGGCTCTACTCCGACATCAAGAGCAATGGGGACAAGTCGCCCTTTGTAAAAGTCGGCCCTCAGACCTTCGCACTTCGAGATTCCACTGAAATATCGAGCGGCGCTGCGCCGGTTCCTGCGGCCGTCGAAGAAGCCCCAAAACATCATCCGAACGCGGGTTTCTCCTTCACTGATTGCGCTCAGAAGGTGCTCGAAGAGTTCGGCGGCAAGAAGCCGATGCATTACAAGGAAATAACCGAGAAGGCCCTGCAAAAAGGCTGGCTGGTGACAGGCGGCAAAACGCCCGAGGCCACCATGTACGCCCAGGTGATCACCGAGATCAAGCGCCAGCAGAAACGCGGTGAGCGGCCCCGCTTCGTTCAGCACGGTCGTGGCTATGTGGGCCTGAGCCAATGGATGGGGCGTGGACTCGCATTCCAAATCGAGCAGCACAACCACCAGGTCCGCAAGGTCCTGCGCGAGCGCTTGCTGGCCATGAAGCCCGGTGAGTTCGAGGAGTTCATCTCTCAGTTACTGGCGGAGATGGGTTTCGAGATGGTCGAGGTGACCAAACTCAGCGGCGACGGCGGCATCGATGTCCGGGGCACCTTGGTGGTCGGTGCCGTGGTCCGCATCAAGATGGCCGTCCAGGTCAAGAAATGGAAGCTCAAGAATAATATCCAAGCTCCGGTTGTGCAGCAGGTGCGCGGCAGCCTCGGAGCACACGAGCAAGGGCTGATCATTACCACCAGCGACTTCAGTGCCGGAGCCATCAAGGAAGCGGCCCAGCCCGACAAGACTCCCATCGCCCTGATGAACGGGGAACAGCTTGTAATGCTGCTGATGGAACACGGCATCGGCGTCCATCGTTCGACGCCGGATCTGTTCGAGATCGATGAGGAGTTTGCTATGGGAGGGGATGTGAAATGAGCACGATTGACAGAGGAACGGTGGGGAACAGAATGGCCATTGAACGGATAAGCAAAATCAAAAGCCATCTGATCTTCCGTAATGGATGCACTTTAAATAAGATCAAGGCCGATATCTACGCCCTGGAGCAGGAGACCGAAGGCTTTCTGGAACAGATTGTCGGGGAGGCTGAGTGATGAAGCTGGCCCCTTATCCAGAATACAAGGATTCCGGGCAGCCGTTTTTAGGAGATATTTCGGCTCACTGGAATCTGTTCCGGAATGGCCGCCTGTTCTCTGGGAACGGGGCAAAGCGGAGGTCAAAAAATGTCGAAGCTTAATAAAGGACGGTTGCTGGCCATCGCCATAGGGGTGCTTGTTATCGGGGCCGCACTCTTTGCTTGGCAATCCTTGCAGAAAAAGGGTCTTCCCGACGGCTTCACCAGCGGCAACGGCCGCATTGAAGCGGTGGAGATTGACATAGCCGCCAAGACGGCGGGGCGGCTCAAGGATATCCTGGTGGACGAAGGCGATTTCATCACGGCCGGACAAGTTCTGGCGAAGATGGACACCGCCGTATTGGAAGCTCAGCTGAGAGAAGGGCTGGCCCGCTTGCGCCAGGCTGAGAACTCGGTGCGGATCGCCAACAGCCAGGTCGTGCAGCGCCAAAGCGAGAAAACGGCAGCGCAGGCAGTGGTCTCGCAACGCGTGGCCGAGGCCGAGGTGGCACGGATACGGCTTGAGCGGTCGCGATCGCTGGTCGCCGACAAAGCCGTTTCCCAGCAGAAATTCGACGACGATCGAGCCGCTTTTCTCAGCGCCGAAGCTATGTTGCGCGCTGCCGAGGCTGATGTCGCAAGGGCGGCCGCGGCCATTGCCACGGCCAGATCGCAGGTGCTTGGCGCGCAAGCCGATGTGGAGGCGACCCGGGCGATGCTTGAGCGAATCCAGGCTGACCTTGATGACAGCGTGCTGAAGGCGCCGCAGAAGGGACGGGTGCAATACCGGGTGGCCCAGCCCGGCGAGGTGCTGGCCTCCGGTGGCACTGTCCTGAACATGATCGACCTCACCGATGTCTACATGACCTTCTTCCTGCCGACGAAGGCGGCCGGACGGATCGCACTGGGTACCGAAGCGCGTCTTGTGCTCGATGCCGCCCCGCAATACGTCATCCCGGCCGAGATCTCGTTCGTCGCCGACGAGGCCCAGTTCACCCCGAAAACGGTGGAAACAACGGAAGAACGCCTGAAGCTGATGTTCCGGGTCAAGGCGCGGATCGCCCCGGATCTGCTCAGAGAGCACCTCCTCCAGGTCAAGACCGGCCTGCCGGGCATGGCCTATGTGCGGCTCGACCCACGGGTGGATTGGCCGCCTGAACTGCAGACGAGGCTGCCGCAATGAGCCGGGACATACATGCACAGATCGAGGATGGCGTGAGTGCTGCCGCACCGGTTGCCCGCCTGCGGGATGTGTCCCTGCGCTACGGCAAGGTGCGTGCGCTCGACGAGGTCAGCTTCGATTTCCCTGCGGCCTGCATGGCCGGGCTGATCGGCCCGGACGGGGTCGGCAAGTCGAGCCTGCTGGCGCTGATCGCGGGCGCCCGCGCGGTCCAGACGGGGCAGGTTGAGGTGCTCGGCGGCGATATGGCCGATGCGCGCCATCGGCGCGCACTCGGCCCGCGTATCGCCTATATGCCCCAGGGTCTGGGAGGAAACCTCTATCCGACGCTCTCGGTGGCCGAAAACCTCGACTTCTTCGGACGGCTGTTCGGGCAGGATCGTAGCGAACGGACGCGCCGCATCGAGGCCCTGACCAAGGCCACCGGGCTCAGGCCGTTTCTCGCTCGCCCGGCGGGCAAGCTCTCCGGCGGCATGAAACAGAAACTCGGCCTCTGCTGTGCACTGATCCACGATCCGGATCTGCTCATCCTCGACGAGCCGACCACCGGCGTCGATCCCCTCTCGCGCCGCCAGTTCTGGGAGTTGATCGCCGGCATCCGTCGTTCCCGGCCCGGCATGAGCGTGCTGGTGGCCACGGCCTATATGGAGGAGGCGGCCCGCTTCGACTGGCTGGCGGCGATGGACGGTGGGCGGGTGCTGGCCAGCGACACGCCCGAAGGCCTGCTGCAAAGCACGGGGGCGGCTTCGCTGGAGGCGGCCTTCATCCGGCTGCTGCCGGAAGACAAGCGCCGGGATTATCGGGCGGTCGAGATTCCGCCGCGGCCGGAAGACGATGGCGATACCGCGATCGAGGCCCGGGATCTGACCATGCGCTTCGGCGAGTTCACCGCGGTCGATCATGTGAACCTGCGTGTCCCACGGGGTGAGATCTTCGGTTTTCTCGGCTCCAACGGCTGCGGCAAGACCACGACGATGAAGATGCTGACCGGTCTCCTGCCGCCGAGCGAAGGCCGGGCCTGGCTGTTCGGACACGAGGTGGACCCGCACGACCTCGCGACCCGCCGCCGCGTCGGCTACATGTCGCAGTTCTTCTCACTCTATACCGAACTGACGGTGCGACAGAACCTGACGCTGCATGCCCGGCTGTTCCACGTGCCCGCTGCCGAGATTTCAGGGCGCGTGGACGAAATGGTTGAACGCTTCGATCTGACCACAGTGATTGACAGCTTGCCGGGCCGGCTGCCCCTCGGCCACCGCCAGCGCCTGTCGCTGGCAGTCGCCATGATCCATAAGCCCGAAATGCTGATTCTCGACGAGCCCACCTCAGGTGTCGACCCGGTGGCGCGCGACACCTTCTGGCGCATGCTGGTCGAGCTCTCGCGCCGCGACGGGGTGACCATCTTTATCTCCACCCACTTCATGAACGAGGCCGAACGCTGCGACCGCATTTCGCTGATGCATGCAGGTCGGGTACTGGTGACTGACGCGCCTGCCACCCTGGCAAGCAAACATGGCGAGAACAGCCTGGAAGAGGCTTTTATCACCTATCTGAAGGATGCCGAAGCGCAGAGCGCTGGCGAGGCACGCCAACCGGACGCAAGCACTTCGCTCGATTCAGTCGAGGCCTCGCCAAGTCATGTCGAACCACAGGGCTGGCGGCGCCGATTCGACCCCCGGCGCATGATCAGCTATGCCCGGCGCGAAGGGCTGGAGCTGCGCCGTGATCCCATCCGGTTGACGTTGGCCCTGCTCGGCAGCGTCATCCTGATGTTCGTGATGGGCTATGGGATCAGCCTCGATGTGGAGAATCTCACCTTCGCGGTGCTGGATCGCGACCAGACCACCGTCAGCCGCGATTATACGCTCAACCTCGCCGGCTCCCGGTACTTCATCGAGCGGGCTCCGATTACCGGTTATGCTGATCTCGACCGGCGAATGCGCGAAGGCGACATCAGTCTGGCGATCGAGATCCCGCCGGGCTTCGCGCGCGACATCGCACGGGGCCGGCGGGTCGAGATCGGCGCCTGGATCGACGGCGCCATGCCGACACGGGGAGAGACCATCCGCGGCTATGTGCAGGGGATTCATGCCCATTGGCTGGCGACCAAGGCGCGCGAGGCTGGGCACGGCGAGGCTTTGGCGGGGCTCGTGAATATCGAGACCCGGTTCCGCTACAACCCGGATGTCAAGAGCCTGGTGGCGATGGTGCCGGCGGTGATCCCGCTGCTGCTCATGCTGATCCCCTCCATGCTCGCGGCGCTCAGCGTGGTGCGCGAGAAGGAGCTCGGCTCGATCACCAACTTCTACGTCACGCCCACCACGCGGCTCGAGTTCCTGCTCGGCAAGCAGTTACCCTATATAGTGCTGTCCTTCCTGAGCTTTCTGTTGCTCACCCTGCTCGCTGTGACCGTCTTCGGCGTGCCGCTGAAGGGCAGCTTCCTGACCCTGGCGGCGGGTGCGTTGCTCTATGTCGGCGCCGCCACGGCCGTGGGGCTGCTGATTTCCACCTTCATGCGCAGCCAGATCGCGGCGATCTTCGGCACGGCGGTACTCACCATCCTGCCGGCGGTCAACTTCTCCGGCATGATCGATCCAGTCTCATCGCTGGAAGGAGCGGGCCGGCTGATCGGCCAGATCTACCCGACCGCCCATTTCCTTACCATTGCACGCGGCACCTTCTCGAAGGCGCTCGACTTCTCCGATCTGCAGGCGGCCTTCGTCCCGCTGGCGCTGGCCGTGCCGATCCTGATCGCGCTCGCCGCCGCGCTGCTCAAGAAGCAGGAGCGATAGTCCATGCGCCCGGCCAACATCCTTCATCTCGGAATCAAGGAGTTGCGCAGCCTGATGCGCGACCCGATCATGCTGGTGCTGATCGTCTATGCCTTCACCATTTCGGTCTACACGGCGGCAACGGCCATGCCGGAGACCCTCAACAAGGCGCCGATCGCGGTCGTCAACGAGGATCGCTCACCGCTGTCGTGGCGCATCGTCAGCGCCTTTTACCCGCCTTATTTCGTGACCCCCGAAATCATCGACCACGCGGAGATGGATGCCCGCATGGATGCCGGCCTGGCCACCTTCGCCCTGGATATTCCGCTGAACTTCCAGCGCGATCTGCTCGCCGGGCGCCAACCCACGATTCAGCTCAATGTGGACGCCACACGGATGAGCCAGGCGTTCACCGGCAGTGGATATATCCAGACCATCGTGAGCGACGAGGTGCGCGCTTTCGTGCAGCGTTATCGCGAGGTGCCAGCTCTGCCGGTCGATTTGGTGCTGCGCGCGCGCTTCAATCCCCAGCTCAACAAGTCATGGTTTGGCGCCGTCATGCAGGTCATCAACAACGTGACCATGCTCTCCATCGTGCTAACCGGCGCGGCGCTGATCCGCGAGCGCGAGCACGGCACGGTCGAGCATTTGCTGGTCATGCCGGTCACGCCATTCGAGATCATGACGAGCAAGGTGTGGGCGATGGGGCTGATCGTCCTTGCCGCCACTGCCACGGCACTCACCGTCGTCGTGCAGGGCTGGCTTTCCGTACCGATCCAGGGCTCGCTCGCGCTGTTCCTGGCCGGCACGGCGCTGCATCTGTTCGCGACCACCTCGATGGGCATTTTCCTCGGCACCGTCGCCCGCTCCATGCCGCAGTTCGCCTTGTTGCTGTTGCTGGTGCTGCTTCCGCTACAAATGCTCTCCGGCGCTTCGACGCCGCGCGAGAGCATGCCGGAGGCCGTCCAGTACATCATGCTCGCCGCGCCCAACACGCATTTTGTGATGTTGGCTCAGTCGATCCTGTACCGGGGCGCTGGCCTCACGGCGGTCTGGCCGCAGTTCGTCAGCCTGGCCCTGATCGGAACGGCATTGTTTGGTTTCGCGCTTGCGCGATTTCGGAAAACCATCGAGACCATGGGATGAGCAGAATGACGGCAGCCCCGATGCTCACCATAAATCCCGGAGTGATCCACCCGGGAAGGAGAATCGCCGCCATCCTGATCGGCATGCTTTTGCTCGCGCCCACGGCGGCCTTCGCCGCCGAGAAGGCGGAGAAGGGCATCCTCAGCCTGGTCCTGGAAAACGACCTGTTCTACAATACCGACCGGAATTACACCAACGGGGTGCGTGTATCCTGGTTGTCTGCCGAAGACAAAACTCCGGAGTGGGTGTTGCGCCTGGCCGACAAGTTCCCTTTGTTCCCTGTCGGCAAAGCCGTGCGGGCGAGCTACGCGGTCGGCCAGAACATGTATACTCCGGAGGACATCACTTTGCGGGACCCCCCGCTCGATGACCGCCCTTATGGCGGCTGGCTCTATGGTTCCGTTGGCTTAATCGCCGAAACCGGGCAACGTCTTGATCAACTCGAATTGACCGTGGGCATGGTAGGCCCCGCCTCGCTTGCTGAACAGACCCAGAAGCGCGTTCATTCATTCGTGAACGCGGATGAACCGCGAGGCTGGGACACCCAACTCAAGAACGAGCCAGGGTTCATCCTGGCCTATAGCCGCAGTTGGCGTAGTTTGGTTGCGGAATCACTGCTGGGCATTCCCTTCGACCTGACTCCGCATGCGGGTGGCGCCCTGGGCAACATATTCACCTACGCCAATGCCGGCTTAATGCTGCGCTACGGCAAAAACCTGCCGCTCGACTATGGCCCTCCCCGAATCCAGCCCAGCGTGCCGGGCTCAGGCTTTTTTATTCCTCGGCACGGTTTCGGCTGGTATCTGTTTGCAGGCATTGAGGGCCGGGCCGTCGCCCGCAACATCTTTCTTGACGGCAACACCTTTCGCGACAGCCGCAACGTAGACAAAGAACCGCTGGTGGGAGACCTCCAGTTCGGTATCGCTATTACCTGGCGGAACC
>NZ_SLTI01000054.1 GCF_004347735.1 Sulfuricurvum sp. IAE1
GTAGGCCAGAGGATAGCCCACAACCACCAGCGGCGATCCGACGCTTCTCAGCGTTTCCCGCTCGTCGCGCAGACCAAAATCATGCAAGACATGAAGGGCATCCAGCATTACCGCATCCAGCGTCGCTCTTCCGCAGGAGGAGCACCTTTTTACCTTTCCGGGCAGGTCCCGGCATCCCCTGGTTTTGTCCAGATTCGGCTCTGGCGGGCAGTCGGGGCAGGCTAAATACCTCTCTTCTATCCCAGCCAAGACCACTGCGGCGGGTTCAACAAACGCTTTTTCGGAATCAGGATACTTCATATTCGGCCAGTCCCCTGGAAGTATCTCAATATTTTCCCGAAACAAATAACTTATCCCGGAGAAAAGTTTGTAAATAAGAAAAGCATTAGGGCGGCGAAGGTGGTTTTTGACATGGCACAAAGAGGCATCAGGGAATATGACGCAA
>NZ_SLTI01000055.1 GCF_004347735.1 Sulfuricurvum sp. IAE1
AAAGATTGATATCAGAAGGAACCTCGCCATTAAACTCAGTCACCAAAACCTTGGCCATTCCTAACAGATTCTTTGCCTTACTGTTTGGGTATGAGCAGCTTTTAATTATTTCGTAAATATCTTCCACGCTAGCGTTTGCTAAACTCTTAGCATCGGGAAAACTTTTGAAAAAATTTGGTGTAATTAGATTTACACGTTTATCGGTGCATTGCGCACTAAGAATAACTGCCACAAGCAATTCATATGGGTTAGAGTAATGCAATTCTGTTTCGGCTATGGGACGGGTTTTCTCAAAATACTCTATTACAAAACGGTATAGTTCCTTTTTTGAATTCATCATATTTCTCTTTAACTCCAAAATTAGATTAAATTGATTAAACCTTTTTTATTTCCACTGGCAAATCACCTCATAAAATATTTAAGAATCAGCATTTTTATCAGCCCGTATGGATTTGCAAATTCATTATAATTCAGTTTAACAGATCACTTTCCACTATTCCTCTAACTTCATCATATTCTGTCCATTCCGACTCATTCCGATTCATTCCGACTCATTCATCTAAAAATCCTACTATCTCCATTTTTATCAGCCCGTATGGATTTGTTAATTCATGGCAATTCGGTTTAAGCAAATGTTGCACAAATTACTAACTTTGCAACTCAAAAA
>NZ_SLTI01000056.1 GCF_004347735.1 Sulfuricurvum sp. IAE1
CAGGCAGCATGACGGTCCTCCTTATGTTTTATTGCTGTACCGTCAATATTACCTTATGCTGGGGGATAAATTCACGCAGGCTCACCGGAAGGACACGATAGAAATGCAATTATTGAAATGTTGAAAATATGTTGAAAACAGCAAATAATTACATTTTAATGATAGATATTTATGCGCGCTATTCAGCAAATATGTTGCTAATTTGGTCTGACAAATTTCCATTCTCCGGATGAGAGGTTCAATAATTTTCGGTTATTAGCTCCTAAGGGTAATTTATAGTTATATGTTGAAATAATAGTATTATCAGACAGCTTGACTATTTTTGCCGATACATATATAAGATAATTCCCTATTGAATAGGTTCCTACCATAGCGTATTGAGCATCGTGCTCCTTGGCAATATCCTGCGCGATCCTCGATAAAAGGAGTTCACCTCTATCGCTATTTACAAGAACAGCCTTTCTTAATTTTAGCTCAACTACCTTGTATCCTCTTTGAACTAACCTGGAAGAGATTTGCTCAGATACGGTTTTTCCAAACAATGAAGTATCTTCAAGACTTTGAACATCTGTTAGAGTTGCAATAAGTACCGGACTTGCCGGGCTTATTGGCGGTATTGAACGATCTATAAGTTTATCGGCGGCAGTATAACTTTCATTAATAAGGTTTTCATCAAGATTCAAATAAGCCTTGAACATTGTACAACCAGTGAAAAACATTGTTATAATAACCAAATACAATATTTTAAAAAAAATACCCGCACACCTTTTTTTATTTTTATATAAATTATATATATTCAATTTCATTATAATTTCCTCTCTTCGACAGATTATTACTATTTTTCAATAACTTGTATTTTATGAGATCTTGCTTCTTCATAATGCCAAGAGTCATCAAAATTAACATAATAACAATCTGTTTTTCTTATAAGGTAAATATTATCTCGCAACACAGAGGTTGTTACTATTATCTCGGTATTTGGCTTTCTATAATAGAAAGGATCCAATGACCCAGGGCTTGCATTATCAAGCATATCCAAACCTACCAAAGTACCACCAATTGCGGCTGCTCTACCTATTATGCTCCAGGGCTGATCAAAAACCTCTCTAATTACAATGGCGCCGCCTGTCAAAAGAGCAAGGTGCCCATATCTCGGGGTTTTAATGGTGGCTTTATGATATACTACCTGCGTTTTATAATTAATGTATAAACATGCGCTGTTTCTGTCTACTGCAATATTAATACCTTTATTTGAAAGCCTTGTGAGTAGCATGTTATAAAATGCCTCGCTAAATGGAGAATCCCCATCTTTATTAATATAAACAGTTTCCTGGGCAACTCCGTTATTTACAAGACCCATCTTTATTTGTTCAGCGGTATCGTCTGCAAGGATATTCCAATGATATGCAGCCTGCATTTTTTGTTGTATTGTCACGTTATAAGAAGATGGAATAGGCGCTTGCGCACACCCAATAATGAGAAATCCAAAAAAAAGCAATGAACATTGAAAATATATTTTCAATTTATCCCCCTTCTTTTAGTTATTTTCAACACAATTAAAATCATTCAATGTGTCAAGGGTAGGTACTATTTATCTTCAGCTATATTACAGCGAAGCCGCGACTACAGAGAAGAGTTAAATGCTCTTCTCGTCTATACCAGTCAGCATTTGTACAAAAAACTGTTATAACCCAGCTTTCAGCATCAAAACAACAACCACCATTTATTACTCTCCATTGCCCCCACCCGCTTTCTTCTCCCCTGGTGATTCCAGGGTCTTGAAGTCGGTTTCGCGCGGATCGGGCTTACTTTCTAATTGTTGTTTACGGCGCACTGATTCTTTAAACATCATTATATTCTGCGCAATTGCAAGTTTAGTACCCTCATCGTTTGAATCCATTATATCCATAAGATCTCGCATTAAGCTTTGTATATTAGGGATTTGTGATCGTACTGTAACATAAGGGCTTACCACATCATTTATCTGACCAACAGATTCACAGGTGTTTTGAACAGTAGTTGTGTACATATCTCCTGCACCGGTGAGTATCCAGTTAGTGTTAAAGCCAAGCTTGGAAAGGGCTTGGAGGACTTCTGATCCGGGCAAATTACTGCCTTTTTCATACTTTTGCCATGCTCTTTCATGGACACCTACAAGCGCCCCCATTTCTTTCTGAGTCTTTCTTAATTTTTCTCTTATCTGCTTTAATTGATCTTTCATATGCGAACTATACTATGTTCAAACTCACGCCTTGAGTTTGAAACTGAGTTTGAACCTAACGCGCCGAGTTTGAACATAGTAATATATTTAATAATATTCATAAGATAGCTAATATTTGCAAAAAACGAATAATAATTGAGTTTGAACATACTTTTTTTACTTGACAGATACGCAAATTGTTCGTTAATATCTCTCATATATGGTTTACCTATCCACATTATATCACGCTCAGGAGGGAATACAATGTCTAAGTTGAAAAAAAGATTAGACATAATCAACCCCGGACAGATGAGCATCTTTGATGTTATCAAACAACTTTGTGCCCTGGAATATTTAACAGCTTTCTGATACCATGTAAGAGCATCGGTTACTCCCTGGTATTTGAGGTTGGTGGACCAAAAACTTACCAG
>NZ_SLTI01000057.1 GCF_004347735.1 Sulfuricurvum sp. IAE1
CTGCACCGACGGCCCAAGCGAGCACCGGTGACGCTCCCCGCTGCATGCGGATTTAGGGGAAATGTGGACAGTGTGATCAGGTTATCCACAAAAACTTCAGGGACAGCCGGGGAAAACCTCCCGCTCCTTCGGAGACAGCTCCCTGTCCTTCATGGTTTCGAAAATCTCCCGGAAGGTTTTCCGGTGACGGGAGAAGGCCTGGAGAACTTCCGGAGAGAAATGGCCGGGTTCCACCCTGCCGTCGCCCCTGGTGATGATCTCCACCGCCTGTTCGTGGGAGAAGGGGGGTTTGTAAGCCCTGCACGAACGGAGGGCGTCGTATACGTCCGCAAGGGCGGTAACCTGTCCTTCCCATGGAATCTGCCTGCCTTTCAGTCCCCTGGGGTAGCCGCTTCCGTCCCATTTTTCATGGTGGGTAAGACAGATCCTTCTGGCCATGGCAAGCCACGCCGCGTCGCCGAGAATATCAGCGCCCCAGGCCGGATGACCGGTGATGACCCTGAACTCCTCGGCGGTAAGTTTTCCGGGTTTCGACAGGATCTCCCGTGGGACCTTGAGCTTGCCGATATCGTGCAGCCTCGCGAAGAGGGCGATTTTCTCCTGTTCCGCCTGGCTCCTGCCCAGTTCTCCTGCGAGGACGCGGCAATATTCCCCGATGCGGGCGATGTGGCTCTCCGTCTCGTCGTGGTAGATCCCCGTGACGAACTGGAGTTTTTCCGCGAGGTAGGAATAGGACGCCTCCACCTCCCGGCGCATCTTCTC
>NZ_SLTI01000058.1 GCF_004347735.1 Sulfuricurvum sp. IAE1
GACTTTAGCGAATCTAATCCGCTTCTTTAAGCTTTAGGTCGTAAAAACTACAATCCAACAGCCTTCTCAGCTGCCTATTTTAACTCCGCGCTTGACACCCGAAAAAGTATTTTGCAGAGGTTAATAACCGTGTCAATTCTCTTTTCGAATACTCTAAACAGTTGGGTCTCTACCCTGTCTTTCTTACTATTACATTGCCCGATCGCTTTCATCCCTCATCTAAAAATTACGATTCGACTTTATCGGTTCGTGATGGTGTTCGTCATTTGTCCGATTCTTGGCGTTCTTTTCGTAATTTGAAAGTATTTTCACAGATCAAAAAAAAGACTGGCCACAATCCTATTTATCTCAAAGTTATCGAACCTCATAAGTCCGGGGTTCCTCATGTTCACGTTATGTTATTTCTTCCTAAAAATTTTATTCTTGTTATGAAACAAATTTTTAAACGTCATTTTTCGCGTGATGGTGCTTCTAAATATGCTCAGGACTTTAAATACACTTGGTCTAATACTTCGGGCGGTGCTGTTGCTTATTTGCTTAAATACATCAATAAAACATTTAAAAATGCTCTTGAAGATAAAATGACGATGGAGGCTTATTATTTCGCCCGTCATCGCATAATACGCTTTACATGCTCTCGCGTGTTGGTTCCTTTGTATATTCACCGAAAAATCAAACATGATCCACGTTTTCGTGATTTTCTACGATGTACGGATTATTATCATTCGGGTGTACTCTATTCTGTTTTTAATAAAAGATTTGTACTTTTTATCGATGATCCTAACGAGGCGGATCAGGCTATTTATGCAAAGAATCCCATGATTGATGATTTATTCAAAAAATCGAAAACTCGTGTACCTGATCGTATTGTAAAACATCGTGAAGATAGTAGGGTTCCTATTTTTATTGATGGTCAAAAATCTTCTTTTGTTTTTCAGCATAAACGCATTTTTGAGCCTGTCATACCTGTTTATGATTTTTCGGATTGGCGTTTACTCGAGTATTATCGTGCTCTTGATCCTGACCTATGTGATTTTAATCATTTTGTCAACGTTCGCAATTTATGCGCATCTCGTGGTCTAATAGATTCCGATCCTGTTTTAACTCATCAGCTCTTTGGTGTCAATGATTACAAATTTCTTTGTTCTATTAGCTGATTATTTTTAATTTCGCTTTTTCGATTTTAATTTTATACTCGTTTTCTACGTCGTAGATCGCTTTAAAATCTTTCGGAGTGATGTTATTGAATGCACCTATATAACTGTTTTTATCGGTCGTTTCCGCATAGTAATAATTCTTGTCTTCGATTTCTATTTTTGCGTACGGTTTAATGAGATTTTTTTCGTTTTCGATTTCAACTGCTATAAACGCATGATTGTTTGTATAGATCAATATGCTTTTGACATTTATTGCTTTCAACATGGATGCCATTAACTGGCTTTTTTCATCGCAATCACCACCGTATTTTATTACTTCTGTGGGTCTTTTGTTCGTTTCATTTTGATAGGTGTAATTTATATTTTTAACGTAGTCGTGTATCGCTATTGCTTTGCAGTCGTTTTTTTCGCATTGCGTAGTTATCGCGTCTGTTTTTTCTTTTACTGTATCGCTTACGTTAATAAAATTTGTTGCGTAACCTTCTTCTATCTTTATACGTTTTGGTACTGTATATTCTTCGTCTGATATGTAATTGCGGTATGTAAATACTATCAGGAACACGGCTATGATGCTCAAAAACAAATTTTTTGTTCTCATGGTTTTTATTATTTTTTCGTGTTCTTTAAGGGATTTTTTAAGTATTTAGGGGGTACAATAATCCAAGTTATAGGGGGTTGCAGCCCCCTATCAACTTTTAAATCTTTGCGTAATGTTCGAACTTTACGGCTTAAATCTTAAGCCTCCTAGCCTTAAATTCCACTTAATGTAATATATATTATATTGAAAATCTTTTTTGTACGAAAAGCCGTATAGCGGTCTCTTCTGATCATTCGGCGGCGGAATTGCGTGTTATACAGCAATCGTTAATGCCGAGGATCGATCCCGCCACGAGTGAGGGACTGATACGGTATTTGCAACCGTATTCGACATCGTCGCGTTTTTCGGTGGCCATGGCTCGGGCGACCTCTTCGGTGTATTGGCCCAGTTCGACGATCGCTTCGATCACCTCGTCAATATATTCGGACAGATTGTTGCGCATGTTTTCCCCTTTTAACCGCATCGACGTCTGAATAGTGCAATGCATAAGTGTAGCATGTTTACAGGAACGTGCATGCATTGCTATGCTGGTGCTGCCCTTCCCTGCGCAGAAATTATGTTTCAGTCACGAACCGAAAATGCATCATTGGAAACGAACGGACAAAAAACGGGTACGAATCGATCGCATAATCAACTAAACTATATACATTAAATATGCAACAAGAAAGAGTGAAAATGGAATATACGCTTGCCGACACCGACTTTCTGGTGTCTCAGACCGATTCAAAAGGGATTATTCTTTTTGCAAATGAGGATTTTTGCAAAATCGCAGGTTATAAGCTCGAAGAGCTGATCGGAAAGCCGCACAATATCGTGCGCCATCCGGATATGCCCAAAGCGGCGTTCAAGGATTTGTGGGACACCGTTAAAAGCGGTCGTGTTTGGAAAGGGTACGTTCAAAACGCCACCAAAAACGGGGGGTATTACTGGGTCTTCGCGACCGTCTATCCGAACATCGCCTGCGGCGAAAGCGATCACGGCTACATGTCGTGCCGCCGGAAAGCCTCCCCTGCCGAGATCAAAGCGGCAGAAGAACTGTACAAAACAATGCGCTAAAGGGCCCATGAATTATGAATAAAACGACAAAAAACATTGTAATTGCCGCTGTCGCCCTGCTGGGCCTGATTATTGTCTTTACCGTGGGTTCGACATGGGCAAGTGCCGCCGCAATCGCCGTCCTGGCTCTGACTGCGGTATGGGCACTCTCTTCGTCACAGGGAGATGGGATGTTTGCACAGCATCTCAACGATTTCGAAGAACTGCTGCAGTTTAAACGCAACCAGTTTGATACGGTCCAAGCCGACCCCGGCAGCCTCGAAGACAAACTGAACCACATTGCTAAAACGCATGAGAGTATTCTCGAGCAGGATACGAAAGTCGCCGGAGAAATGGTATTGCTCGCCGATAAAGTCCGCCGCGGACACTTCGCCTGCCGTGTAGCCAGTGACAGCAAGACACCCCACGTTCACCTGCTGCGAAAAACGATGAACGCAATGCTTGATGCGACCGAAAACAACCTCGATCAGGCGATTCGGGTGTTGCAGGCGCTGAGTGAGGGGCATTTCGCAACCCGCGCGAACGTACAGGTAGAAGGGAAAATGGCGCAGATGCTCGAGAAGATCAACGAACTCGCGGTTGCGCTTCAGTCGATGGAACAGCAAAACAACGAAGCCAAAGAGGTGCTGCACAATAATACCCTTCAACTGCGCGATACGATCGAAAGCCTCCGCTCGAACCAGTTCGTCGAGCTGAACGGCATGATCAACACCACCGTTGAACGGATTCATACCGTAGCGAACAAAGAACACGAGCTCTCGATCAACCTGCAGTCACTTGCCGGTAACGCCCAGGAGACTAAACAGATCCTCATCACGATCGGGGACATCGCCGACCAGACCAACCTCCTCGCGCTCAATGCCGCGATCGAAGCCGCGCGGGCGGGAGAACACGGACGCGGATTCGCCGTTGTTGCCGACGAAGTGCGCAAACTGGCCGAACGAACCCAGAAAAGCCTTGCCGAAACGGCGGCGACGATCAATATTTTGATTCAGGCGATCAACGACAACAGCGAATCGCTCAACCAGAACATGGACGAAATGATGGATCTCACCAAATACGTCGGGAACGTCGACAACAAAATGGAAGAACTCCTCGCCACTATGGACCGCCTCAGCTGACCCCCTGCGGTCAGCTCCCTCTCATTGAACCCGTATTTTTCGCATTATCCGCTGCAAACCCAGTCCTACCACCATCAGTAAAATGAGCCCGGCGAACAGAGGCCAGATCAGAAAAAAAGACAGATGCCCCTGCGTAACGATCAGGAAATTCGCACCTGCCGGCGGATGAACCACCCTGAAAAAATGCATGAGCGCGATGGTCATACCCAATCCGATTCCGATGCTGAGCCAGTCGCCGGATGTGTAGTGCAGTATGGCGATTCCCAGCAGCGTAGAGATGAAATAGCCGCCGAAGATGTTGATAGGTCTGGAAAAAGGGCTGCCGGGGGCGCTGAAAAGAAGGACCGCTGTCGCCCCGAACGGGGCGATGACCATCATGGTTCCCGCTTTTTGGGCAATGATGCCGATCAGCGAGAGGCCTAAAAAGGCTCCCAGACCCGCTATGAAGCTTTCAAGGCGATGGGGCGTATGGTCAGTTTTGTTGTGCATACAGCTGCCGTTCGCGCTGTATCAGGATACCGGCCAGAAAGGTATAGCCTTCGATCCATGCGCTTTTGCGTTCGTCGGTAAAAGCATCGCCCAAAACATCTCCCATTGCCGTAATCAATGCATCGGCAACCATCGGATAGTGATCGGGTTTAACTTCGGTGGCGACGTGAGCCGTAGCCATTTTTTCCACTGCTGCCGAGAGCATCGGGAGGTTGTCGACGTTTCCGGCGAAGGCCGCAATCGCTCCGGCAAGCTTTTTATGCTGATCAGAAGTCGCGTTGGCAAACAGCGGCTTTGTCTGAGGATATTTGGTAAAGAGGATCTCGTACATTCGTGTGGTTACGTTTTCAGCCTGGGCCCTGATCAACGGGACGGTTTCTTTAATCGATTGGATGCTCTGGGGGGTAAGGTTCATGTTAATCTCCTGGATAAATATGGCGGTATTGTATAATTACTATCTTCGAATAGTATTTATTTGCGGATTTAATTGGATGGATTCAAAGACGGTGTTATGCAAATAAGAAGCAAACTTGGATTAGAATCGTTTTAGCGCATTGAAAGAGGATGGACCATGAGTATGCATTTTTCCAAAACCGCCGAATACGCGATCCGCGTTTTGATTTATCTGCACCGTAATGAGGGCGTTTTGCAGCCGGTCAGCGTATTGCATCGTGAACTCGGTCTCCCCTACAAGTACCTCACACGTCTCATGACGCGGCTGGTGAAAGAAGGATTGGTGCATGCCGCGCGCGGCAGAGACGGGGGATTGAGCCTGGCAAAAAAAGGCGAGGAGATCCGATTATGCGATATTCTCGGCGCGATCGGCGAAACGTCGGAGTCTTCGCGCTGTATCCTGGGATTCGACTCGTGCGATGCCGCGAATCCGTGTGCCCTTCACGATCAGTGGACGGCACCCAAAGGGATGATTGATACGATGATTAATTCGACAACCCTCGCCTCGCTGAGCGGGAACGTCCATACGCGAATCTAGCGTTTCTAATATACCCTCTGACAATCGTCTCCGGAAGCGCTATAATTGCGCCGTTAAAAGGAGATGCATGGGAAGTGAAAAAGGGGCGGCGAAAGCCCGCAAAATCCGCGAAAAGCAGGTAAAAGCCAAAATCCAGGCCGCCATCGGGATACATCTGCTTTACGGAAAAAAACCGACCGTGCGCTCCGTCGCCGAAGAGGCCCAGATCAGTACGGCCACCGCCGCCAAATACCTCAGGGAGATCAATACCAAACCCTGAAACGGCGGTTGTATCAGATAGATAATCTATCTGATACGCACTAAAACAGCCTGCCTATTTTGCGAAATCCGATCCAGTACATGATCCCTCCCACGGCAATCACCCCTCCGAAGTAAGGAAGAAGGTCGATCCATCCGCTGCCGCGGTAGAAGATGCTCTCCGTCCCTTCGATGTAATACCGCAACGGTGAAGCCAGCGACACCGCCTGCAATACGGGATGCATCGCATAGATCGGCGTCCAGGCACCGCTGAGGAAGATGAGGGGCATCATCACGATGATCGAGAGCTGTGCGACCTGCATCACATCGCGGGCAATCGCCGCTATAAACAAACCGATCCCAGCGCTGGCGCAGACATAAAAGAAGCTCAACAGTGCAAATGCGGCAAACGAACCGTTCAGCGGTGTCTGGAACGCGCCGAGAACGATGAATCCGAGGGATATGACGATTCCCGCCATTACGATCAGCACCTGTGAAAACGATTTGGCCAGAATGATCAGCTTTGGATCGACGGGCATGAGGAGCATGATGTCCCAGGTCCCCTGCTCTTTTTCTTTGACGAAGACCACGGCAGTCAGGATTACGGTCAGCATCGTTATGATCGAGAGCATTTCGGTCAGTGCCATGAACGTGTGGTTGTCGGCATTTTCATTAAATAGCTTGTGGCTGGCGACATCGATGGGCAGATCGGGTGCGGCAATGTCGAGAAGGATGCTCTGCAGATACCCCATCGTCGTGTAGGCCTGGGATGCTGCAGTGGCATCAAGCAGGACGTTGAGCTGAGCATTTCGCCCCTGCCGGAGGTTCTTTTCGAAGTCGGCATCGAAGACGATTCCGACGATAATCTCTTTATCGAAAATCGCGCGGCT
Organism: Sulfuricurvum sp. IAE1; assembly: GCF_004347735.1. Taxonomy (NCBI): domain Bacteria; kingdom Pseudomonadati; phylum Campylobacterota; class Epsilonproteobacteria; order Campylobacterales; family Sulfurimonadaceae; genus Sulfuricurvum; species Sulfuricurvum sp. IAE1. The sequence goes on from NZ_SLTI01000058.1 coordinate 6,540, forward strand.
GAGTTCTTCTTGGGATTTGAAGCGGTGCGGCGGCAGGAATTCGGGCCCATGCAGGCGGGCGAGGATCTTTTGGCTGATCCCTCCTCCTGTATCGTCGACGTAGCCGACCGCTACGTTGCGGGGGTTGATTTCGATTCCGCTGCCGGCAATGTAGACTTCGACCGTGAAAGAATACAAAACGACGAGGACGAGCTGCCATGATCGTATAAATGACAGAAGCTCTTTGCCCACGATAGCCCAGAACGTCCGGCTCATTTGAGTTCCTTGCGCAAAAACAGCCGGCCCAGGCCAAGCAGGATCGCCGAATAGACAATCATAATCCCCAGGTAACGCGCCGTTTTTTCCGATTCGATCCCCTCCCCGATCAAAAAGACGTCGTAAAGAATGTGGTTGTAGTACATGACCGGAAAGATGTGAGCCTCGATCTGGGAAGGTCCGCTCATGGACGAGATGGGCATGATGATCCCTGAATACATGAATCCAGGGATGATCGTGATGATGATGGTCAGGACCACCGCGACGATCTGGGTGCGTGTAACGACGGAGATGAGCATGCCGATCGAGATACTGATGAGCAAATAGATTTCCGATGCGATCCAATAGAGCCAGAAGCTCCCCCGGAACGGAACGTCGAAAACGTAAACCGCCCACAGGAAAAGGACGAAAATATTGAGCGAATGGAGCAAGAACGCGGGAATCAGTTTTGCGGTGATGAATTCCCATTTAGAAAGCGGTGAAGCGTAAAAATTGAAAATAGTCCCCCGCTCTTTTTCCTTGACGATCAGCAGTGCCCCCAGGATAGCCGGAGAGACGAGCAAAACCAGGCCGATCAGCCCCGGAACGATGGCATCTTCGTCACGCATCGCCTGGTTGAATAGCGTCCGCTGGTTAATGGCGATCAGGTTTGCACTCCGTTCTTTCCCCAAATCGGATGCGGCATCGAGGATCACCCCGCGTACATAGGTTTCCATGGTTACGCCCCGGCTGGGGAAAGCCGCATCCACGAATACCCCTATTCCGGTGCGTTGATGGTGGAGTACCCTTTTTTCGAACGATTCGGGAATCACGACGATGACGTCGGCTCTGGCTTGTTTGATACGCCGAAGCGCCTGTGCTTCACTGATCGGTTCTACCTGTGTGCGGAAATAGCGGGAGTGTTCGAATTTGGCGATAAGGCGCTGGGAAAGAACGCTGTTGTCGTTGTCGATGATGAGCGTTCGTGCCCCCGTCACCTCCATCCGTATTCCGTAACCGAAAAGCAGCAGCAGCATCGTCGGTAGTAAAAAAACCATAACGATAAAGCGCGAACGGACCAGTTCGACGAGTTCCTTGTAAATGTAAGCCCTGATGATACGAAGCCTCATCGGTAGTACTCCATGAAGATCTCTTCGAAAGTTCCGGCACCCGGATGCAGCGCATACAGTTCTGCGATGCTGTTGTCGGCTACCTTTTTACCGTCGCGCAAGAGGACGATACGATCGCAAAATTCGGCTTCGCTCATGTAATGGGTCGTGATGAGAATCGCAATTCCCCATTTTTCTTTCAGCGTGGTGAGGAGTTGCCAGAACTGGGTGCGCGCAATCGCATCGACACCGGAAGTAGGTTCGTCCAGGAAGAGCACCAGGGGGTCGTGCAGGAGCGCCGCCGCAAGCGAAAAACGCTGGTTGATCCCCAGCGGGAGATTCGAAGGTATCTCGTCGAGATACGCTTTAAATCCGAGTTCTTCGGCGTAGAGAGAGGTTTTTTCAAGTGACTTGGCCAACGGAATCCCGCGCATCGCGGCGAAATACAGCAGGTTCTCGCGGACGGTCATGTCATTGTACAGGGCGAAATGCTGGCTGACGTAGCCGATCGATGCTTTGAGCGCCTGCCGGTCGGATGCGTTTTGAATCGGGCGGCCCAGAAGTTCGAGTGTTCCGCCGTCGATCGGCAAAAGGCCAAGAAGCATTTTGATAAACGTCGTTTTACCTGCGCCGTTTGCCCCCAGAAGCCCTAATATTTCACCCCGATTAAGGCGAATGTCGACGGAATCGTTCGCGATGAACCCGTCAAAGCGCTTGGTGAGGGCATGGGCTTCCATGACCGTCAATGCGTGATCGTATTCTTCGGGTCGCGACGTAATCGTAATCGGCGGAAGCATCCGCTCTTTTCGGAGTGCGTTGACGAAAAAGAGCGCTTCGAGCGTCGGTTCCGGGTGCGGCAAGTGCAGCGGATCGAGCGAGTATAGGGCATCGAACGTTTTAAGACCCGGGGAGGCGGTATCGGGAACATAGGTCATCGGGCGGACCGATTCGATCAGTTCGGATGCCGTTCCGCCCGCGATGATCTCCCCTTCGTCAAAAAGGAGTATTTTATCCATGCCTGCCGCTTCTTGCATGTAGGCGGTGCTCACAAGGATGATCGTCCCCTCTTCGCGCCGTATCCGGTCGAGGATATTCCACAGTTCAATCCGGCTGAGAGGATCAACCCCGGTCGTCGGCTCGTCGAGGATCAGCAGTTTCGGGCGGTGTAACAGGGTACAGATGAGCGAAAGTTTTTGCATCATGCCGCCGCTGAGGTTCCCTGCCCGACGATCCTCGAAGCGCTCAAGCCCGGCCATCGCGAGCAGGCGGTGTTTGTAATCGCGGTAGCCGCTATCAAGAGGAAGATTGCGAATGTCGGCAAAAAAATCGAGATGTTCCCCGACGCTGAGCATTTCGTAGAGTACCAGTCCGATTCCCTGCGGCATGAACGCGGTATCGGCTTTTATGGGTTCGGCTTCGGCGGGAGAACGGTAGAGAACATCTTTAAAGCGGATTTGCCCTTCGAACGCCCCGACACCCGCAACGGCGTGCATCAGAGAACTTTTCCCGGCGCCGTCGGCACCGATAAAGCCGATTATCTCGCCCTCCCTGGCCGTGAAGGAGGCGTTACGTATACCGATGTGTTCTTTGTAGCGGACGGTGACGTTTTCGACGCTGAGCATTAGGGCTTTCCCCTTTATTCGGGGACTTCCCGAAGCGTGACGGGAAGGTTTTTGCCGTCCAAAGAGACCACACCCACCGCCGGAAGACCCAGTTTGAGAAGCGGATCGGGTTTGAGGGGTTTGAGGTGGACGGCATATACACGCTGAATCCTGTCACTGGCGACGGAGACCTCTTTGGGGGTAAATTCAGCTTTTTGTTCGATACGGACTACTTTTGCCGCTATCGGATGATCGGGATAAGCGTCGACGAAGATGACGGCGCGGTCTGCAATTTTGATCTTGCCGTTTTGGAGCGTATCGACGAAAATTTTCAGGTACAACGAAGAGGGATCGATCAGCGTAACGACGGGATTTCCGGCTCCGACAACCTCTCCGCCGTGTGCGATTCTCTCGACCACGAAACCGTTCACCGGAGAACGCAGCTCCATTTCATCGAGGACCGCCTGGCTTTGGGCCTGTGTCGCTTCCATTGCTTTGATTCCCGCGGAAAGTGCGTTGTTGGCCTCCTGCATCGCATCGATTTTACGCTGTGCCAACAATGCTTCGACACGCGAACTTTGTGCGATCGAGATCGTCTCGTCCAGCTGTTTGCGTTTGTACATGAGTGCGGATAGCTGCTCGCGGTCGGTTTTGAGCTTGAGTTCGGCGGTTTCGAGCTGGCGCGATTCGACAAGCCGTTTGCCCACCAGGTCGTGCATCCGTTCGAAATCTTTTTCGCTTTGGGCAACGATGTTTTTTTGCATGCTCACGGTTCGATCGAGTTCGTCGCGGGAACGCTGCGAGAGTGCGAGATTCGCGTCGGCTTTTAAAAGGGTCTGGGGGAGAGTCCGGCGCAGAATCTCCAGTTCGATTTCCCGAGAGCGGAATTCGCGCCGTGCCGCATCGAGCCTGGCGACTACCTGATCGTGCTGGGCGCGCGACTCTTGGCTGTCGATCACGGCGACTGTCTGAAAACGGCGTACCTGTTCCCCTTCTTCGACGTCGATGCGGCTGATCCTGCCGGCGTACTTCGCATTGAGATTGATCAAATCACCGTCTATCCGCCCCGTCCCCTGAATTAGGTTTTCGGCCAGCTGCGGCGGATGAAGCCTTACATAGATCAAAACGGCGCCCGTACCGAACAAAAGCGCAATAAGAGCACCCAACCAGTATTTTTTCAGGGTAGAAAACATATTCGACTGCCCTATTTCTAGATTTAGACCATCTTATAGCGTTGTAGCTTAATTCAGTATCAATTAATCGTATCGTGACTATATTGACGGATAGAAAAGGAGAGCGCATGAAGCGGTTGCTTCCGTTTATTTTGCCGACACTGGTATTGGCTCAGAGCTATCCTGAAGTAATCGCGCGCATCGACGCTTCGTACGCGGTGCAAAGTGCCCGTGCGATCGAACACTCGGCATACGAAGCGTATCTGGCGGCGGAGGGTAAGCATCTTCCCTCGCTCGATGCCCGCCTCAGCGCTCTCAAATTGAACCGGACGCCCACTGCGGTATTGGCGTCATCGAAAATGCAGACCGCCTCACGCAACAATGTAGAGGGAGAAGTCACCCTTACTTATCCGCTGTTCAGCGGGTTTGCCCTCTCCGCTTCGGCAGAAAAAGCCAGGCTCCATCATGAAAAAGCATTACTTGAAACCTCCGATCTCAAACGTAACCTTTATCTGGATGCCACCCGGCTATATGCCGCAGCTGCGGGCTATGAGGCGGTAATTGCGGCTCAGAAGGAAGCCAAAATCGCAATCGACGCATCGTACGCAAAAGCGAGGGGAATGTATGCCAACGGCCTGCTCGCCCCCGCCGAGCTCTATGCCATCGAAGCAAAGGGATACGAAATCGAAGCGCAAATCGCCGAGAGCCAAAGCGCGCGCCTTCAGGCGCTCAACACCCTTTCCTACCTCACGGGGGAACGTGTCGAGAAGGTTGAACTCCCCTCTGTACGGGAATGGACATCGGAACCGACAAAGGTCGAAGCTGCCGCGCAGGCGAACCGTGAAGACCTGCTCGCCCTGGCAAAAGCGCTCGGAATCGCACGAAGCGACATCGCTATGGCCGAAAGTCGGTGGTATCCTCAAATAGCGCTTGTCGCTTCCCTTAAACGTCACGGTGACACGTTCGATCTTAACGGCGACGGATACACGAACGCCGATAAAAGTTACGGCGGGGTTGTCGCTTCGTGGAATCTCTTTTCGGGGATGAGCGACTATCATGCGCTTCAAGCCTCAAAGGCATCCGAATTGGCCGCATACGCCGCGATCGAAGATTATAAAAGCCGTATCATTTCAGAAATACGCAATACGGCTTTGAAGATCGAAGCGACCCATACTAAACTGCTGAGCGCACGTATGCGGATCAAGGCCGCCGAAGAGTATGCCAAACTCACCCGGGGGAGATTTGACAACCAGCTTTCGAGTGCGGACGAATTGAGCCGTGCCATTGCCGACCTTGCGTCGGCGAAAGCAGCTGCGGCAACGCTGGAAAGCGAGCTTTTCACCCTGGATGTTTCGCTTCTGCTGCAGGGCGGTTTGGAAATGTTCCGCGTAAAAACGGCGATTCACTGAGTATTCGGCCCCGTTTTGACTATAATAAAGCATTTGTTTAAAGGAGGAGGCGATATGCGTTTCCAAGCCGCTCTTGCCGTCGCGTTGGCCGTGTTTGTTTCGGGGTGCAGCATGCGGACGCCGCATGAGTCCCTGAATGCGGCGCTCGAAAAAAGTTTCCGTGCGCAAGGTTACGATTATACCTCCTCGACCCGGATCACAAAACTGTCGGTCTCGCATGACAAAACCGACGAAACCGACAGGAGCGCCGTGTACGTCGACAAAGGTTTGAGCATCCTGCGGTCGCTCAGCCTCCAGGCCAAAGGTTCCGTGGACATCCGGCAGGCAAGGTCCGAAGCGCTCTACGATCTGCGATACGCACAGAACAACGTCGAAGTTTCGGTTAGGGTACCGCTGATGGCCGACTATGAAAACCGGGTGCTCTATATCGGCAATTCGTTTCTCAACACCCTATTTCCGATGCGGCCCGAAGATGAGAAAAAACTGATCCGTTTCGATCTTAACGATACCATGATGCAAAGCTTTTTTCCCGAGGATGCTTTTAACGCTTCGGCGTTCCGGAGTATGAATCGGGCGATTCAAGAAGGGACCCTCAAAGGGTTTGCGGAGATGAACGGATCGCTCGCGTATTACGATGCGGCAAGCGGAAACATACGGGTTCGGCTCGATCATGACGATTCGGTCGGGTGGTTCGTCCGCTTTAGCGATGCCGCAATCGTCCGCCTTTTTCAAGACGGCGTTTTGAGCAAAGAAGAATATGGGGCGTATATGATTCTAAGCGACCAGAAACGCATCTCCGCTTTGTTTGAGCGATTCGTCCTCGCGACCGATTTTGAAATCGCCCTGAACCGCTCCGGCCGCGTTGAACGCGTTACCGTACGCCTCGATATTAGCGATGCCGAGGGATCGTTCACGGCGGGAATCGAAAATACAACGTCGATAGAACATTACGACGATCCCCACTTTACGCTCGATCCTGAAAAAGCCGGAACGGTCCATTTTCACGACGTTGTCAAAAATTTCGAAATGTTGATGGAACCCGTCAACACGCTGGATAAAATATTTCAGGAACCGGCCGATGTCAATGACGCGCTGGGCGTTCTACCCTCCGCTCTAAAAACCCATCGGGTTTTGTGACGGACCAAATGATCGTTACTCCATGCCGATGAGGATGCGCCCTTTTTTGTTCAAATAAAAAGTTTCGTATCCATCGTCCCCTATACTCATGCATTCTCCCAAAAAGCCTTCGTCATATAGCTCTCGTATAATCCGGTGTACCGTATCGGCATCCATCTGTGCATATTCGGCGATATCGTCAGCTTCGTAAATGTTGTATTCGATTTCGTCGCTCAGCGAAAAAATCGATCGCATGACGCGCAGTCTCTCGGCTGTCGTGTTCATGATGCGCTCGCTTCGGCAACAAGGCAGGAGAAACAGTGCTCGCGGTCGTTGCATCCGGCACAGGCGGGAGCCACTTTCCCGATGGCGTCGTAGAGGAATTTTTTCCAAAGTTTCTCTTTGGGTTTCATTTCGGCGAGACGGGGAAAGTGGCGTGCCATGAACTGGCCCATCTCGATGCGGTTTTTAAACCCCAGGTCCTGGTACAAATGGTTCATCTCGAGCGATTTGAGCGCAATAAGCGGAGCGAGATCGTATCTGGCCTCATCGTTCGCGGCGTATTTTTTCAGGTGGTTTTCAATCTCGCGGCGCATGACGTCGTGTTCGTGCATAGCTTCCCTCCCCTATGGGTCTTCATGGAGAGATGCAATTTTTATGCGCGTACTTTTGCGCTTCTAATGGTGCCCTTTATACTTCATGCCGTGGGCATGGGCCACCGCTTCGTTCATCAGATAGCCGTCATAGGTGTTGAGCGCGGAACTCAAGACGTCGTTTCCGACGACATGTGTAATCGGGGTAGCGGCTATTTGCTTGATATAAGGCAGCGTAGCGTGTGTTAGTGCGCTCGTAGAGGTATGCGGGTACATGCCGGGCATATTGGCGACGCAATAGTGGATGATCCCTTCGACTTCGAAGGTGGGGTCGGAATGGGTCGTCGGACGGGAAGTTTCAAAACATCCCCCCTGATCGATGGAAACATCCACCAACACCGAACCCTTCGGGATCAGTTCCAACATCTCCCGCGTAATCAGTCTCGGAGCTTTCGCACCGGGAATCAATACCGTACCGATGATCAGGTCGGCTTCTTTGATGCTGTTGACAATCGCGTCGTGGGAGGAATAGTGCATCGTCACCCGCGGACTCATGACGTCACGCAGATACGCCAGCCGTTCGGTATTGATATCAAACAGTATGACTTCGGCACCGAGCCCGGCGGCGGCGTCGGCGGCTGCCTTACCCGCCACCCCGGCTCCGAATACGACGACGCGCCCGGGTGCAGTACCGACGGCACCGCCGACGAGCTGCCCTTTTCCTCCGTAATAGCGTCCCAAATGTACGCTCCCGAACAGCGTAGCCATACGTCCGGCGATTTCGCTCATCGGTTCGAGCAGCGGGAGACGACGGCCGCTGCGGAGCGTTTCGTACGCGTAGGCGGTCACTTTTTTCTCACACAGTAATTCGGTGAGTACTTTATCGGCCGCGAGGTGGAGGTAAGTAAAGAGTATCAGCCCTTCGCGAAGCCTCGCATATTCGGCTTCAATCGGTTCTTTGACCTTGACGATCATATCGCTCGAACGCCAGATCTGGTCGGGATCGTCGAGGAGGACACCGCCCGCAGCCGCGTAGGATGCGTCCTCAAACCCGCTCCCTTTTCCCGCACCGGATTGAACGTATACGGTATGCCCGCTACGGACCAGCTCTTCGACCCCCGAAGGGGTAAGAGCGACTCTGAATTCATCGGTTTTGATCTCTTTGGGTAGCCCTATGATCATCGTTTTCTCCCTATTGCCGCAGTGCGCAGGCGGTTCATGGAACGGAAAAAGTCAGCCTGGGTCAATGATACCACATTTGGGACGAAAGCGAAAACGCCTTTGCACCGTTTGAGGCTCAGGCCCCCATCCAGTTCTCGTGTTCGTGCCCTTTTTGTTTGATATTCACCGCCTTTTCCACCGCTTCGATACAGCGGGAATAATCGACTTCATCGGTGATTTCAGGGACGATTTCGAGATAGCTGATGAGCCCTTCTCGATCGATGACGAATACGGCCCGAGCCAGCCGATCCTTTAGTTTACCTTCCGAAATCAGGATGCCGTACTTTTTTGCAAACTCGCGCGACGTGTCGATCACCATTTCCGAGCGGTCGATCCCCTCCCGCTCGACATAATCGCGGACGAAATCGATATCGTCGGTCGTAACCATGACGGTTTTGAGTTTGTCGAATCGTCGGATAAGCTCATTGAATGTTTTCGCCCCAAGGGAACATACCTCGGTTTTAAGCGAGGGAATCGCAATCAACAGCTGCGCCGTCGGAGCGATCATTCCGATCACGTTTGGGGTGCCGTCCAGAAGCGTTACGCGTGCCGCCGGGGCCTCGCGCCATATTGTCATCTGTTTTCCTTCGAGCGTCGTCGGGGTGCCGTGTACGGTGATTTGCATGTGTACTCCTTATCGTAAAAAAATAAGAGTGCAAAAGAGATTCCATAAACTGCCTATTTTTTATCCATTTGAACGATGATTCGTTGCTTTTTTTTGTACTACAATTTCCCATATCCTAAAAAAGAATGCGCCATGATGACTTTTGATGCCAATATTCCGAACCGTGAAGAGTGCCATACCTGTTCGCTCACGTTCGCGTACAAAGAGATCAATCTTCTTTATGAAGTGGCGGTGATGCTGACCAGCACGACCGATATCCACGAAAGCGTCGAAAAAGCGATGCGCCGACTCAAACAGCACGGCTATCTCGAACGGTGCGCCCTGTTCCGCAAAAAAGAGGACGCGGACGAACTTGAACTGCTGATTTCGATCGACCTCGAACCGTATCAGAAAAAAATGGCCACATACCGCTTCGGCGAGGGAGCAACGGGGCTTGCCGCCCAAAGCCGTGAACCGATCGTCATCGAAAACATCCACAATAACATCAATTATCTCAACAAAATGGGCAACATTTCGACCCAAATGGTCTCTTACGTAGCCGTTCCGCTGATGCAAGACGATGAAGTGATCGGCGTCATATCGGCCAATATCGGGAAAAACAGCCCGCTCAATTTTGACGAAATCGTCCGGATGCTCACGATTGTCGGGTCGCTTTTTGTCGGTGCGCTCAAGGTACAGCAAACCATAACAAAAGAGAAAGAATCGCTAAGCGAACTCAAAACGTACTACAAAGAAGAGATGCAAAAAGATTATAAATTCGAAAATATAGTCGGGCGTTCGACGCGGATGCAGCAGGTGTTTTCGATGATCAATACCGTTGCCCCCACCGATGCGACGATTCTTATCCGCGGAGAAACGGGAACGGGAAAAGAACTCATCGCCACCGCGATACACAACCTGAGCCGACGCCAAAACGGCCCTTTCATCAAACTAAACTGCGCCGCCATCAGCGAAACGCTGCTGGAAAGCGAACTTTTCGGACACGAAAAAGGGGCTTTTACCGACGCACGGGAAATGCGCAAAGGGCGCTTTGAACTCGCTGACGGCGGAACCTTGTTTCTCGATGAGATCGGCGATATTACTCCTTCTTTACAGGTGAAACTGCTGCGTATACTGCAAGAACAGGAATTCGAACGGGTCGGCGGCACAAAAACGATCCGTACCAATGTCCGGCTTGTCGCGGCAACAAACCGAAACCTCGAAGAGATGGTGCGTAAAGGGGAATTCCGCGAAGACCTTTTTTATCGTCTGAATGTCATCCCGATCAACCTCCCCCCGCTGCGGGAGCGCTACGAAGACGTCAAACTGCTGATCGAGCACTATTTGCAGAAATTTATGAAAGAGCACCGCAAGACGATGCATTTCACCAAGCCGGCGATGGAGCTGCTGCTTGATTATCCGTGGCCGGGAAATATCCGTGAGCTGCAAAATACTATGGAGCGGATCGTGCTCATCTGTCCGGACGGGGAGATACAGCCGGAAATGCTGAGCCACGTTCTGCCGTTCAATTACCAAAAGCTCTACATGCAAAACGACATCCCTGTATCTCCGTCCGCTTCGGCGGTGCCGGCAAAAGAGCTTCCCAGCGGCCCGATAACCAAAAAGACGCTACAGGAACTTGAGAAAGAATCGATCATCCAGGCGTTGATCGACTCGCACGGAATTCAGACCAAAGCAGCCCGTTCATTGGGGATGACCGCCCGCCAGATCGGCTATAAAATCAAACAGTACGGGATTGAGGTATAAGTTTTAGCCCATGTCGATACGGACGCAGTTTTTACCGTCCGATTTTGCACGGTAAAGGGCTTTGTCGGCACGCTCGAACACACTTTCGAGGTCTTCTTCCGGACGAACCGATGCAAGACCGAAACTGCAGGTGACGTGCACGATCGTCTCGAAACTGTGCTCGTCTATTTTTTTACGTATCTGTTCGGCCACTTTCATCACGGCCATCGGATCGGAGTAGCGCTGCAAGATGGCAAATTCTTCCCCTCCCCAGCGTACGAACGTATCGGTTTTCCGGATCGAAGCGCCGATGAGTTCGGCAAGTTGCTTGAGCACCGAGTCTCCGACATTGTGTCCGAACGTGTCGTTGATGCTTTTGAAGTTGTCGACGTCGAGCAGCAGCAGATAGAGCGAATAATCCTGCGTTTTCGAATGTTTTTGATACGACTGAAACACCTCTTCAAACAGTCTGCGGTTACCGATCCCCGTCAGCGTGTCGGTCGTTGCCATTTTCAACAGCCCCTTCTCGCCCTCTCCGACGAGTCCCATCAGTGAATCGATCACCGTGTAGTCGTGTTTGACCATCGGGGTGATTTGCCGGTAACAAAGTGACATCAGGCGGTGTTTGTCGATAATTCCCAGAACGTTTTTGCCTTTTGCCGCGACAATTTTGTCGTAGGGCAGCTCTTCGATCGCTTCGATTACGTCGGATATCTGGGTATCGGCATCAAAAGTTTCGACGGGAGAGGTCATGAAATCGCGGATCGGAAGCCCGAGGTTGTCGCTGTCATGTATGACGCGGACGATATCCCTGAGGGTGACGATCCCGACATGGGCCGACCGACGGGTTACGATGACCGCATCGTCGTCGTTGCGCGAGAAAAATTCCAGCAGGTTTTGGACGATCGTATCCCCCTCGAATCTCGGACAATCCGCCGAAGAGGGAAAAAGGTCTCCGATCCGCGTAGATGGGGTAATGGCCGATAATTCAGGATTCATTCAATCTCTTTCGACGCTCTTTACGTAATATTTTAGGTTAATATCGGTGAATTGCTGTCATTATATCAGAGATTTGGCAACATGCGCTGAAATCGGTCGAAATGACCGGATGCAATGAAAAGAACGGGATCGGCAGAGGTGCCGAATCACTCCCCGAGGCGCTTGGCGACGACTTCGGAAGGGAATTTTTTGACGCAGGGCTCAATGTACCAGGTTTCGCCGTTACTGAGTTTAACTTCGCCGCCCCAGCGCTCCTCGCTATCGAATTCGGATTTGACAATCGTCTCTTCCATGTCTTTTTTGGCGACGTAAAACGAAATCGCCCCCGTTGAATCGTAACGCAGCATAACCTTGGCCATTGCAGCTCCTTTATATTCTATAATATTAATCTGCGCCGGACGCAAACCGAGTCTTTACATGCATTTATTGTGCATGGAAAAAACGGCGGATCCGATGCCACCACTCTGCCGATACGGTCCCTTCGAACGTGATTCGCAAAAATGTTCCGGCGAGACGGCGAAGGATCGTATCGACTTTGTAATGTCTGTCGTCCCGGACAGGGAAATCGCTGCGATAGTGGGCTCCCCTGCTCTCTTCGCGCGCCATTGCCGCCATCACCATCGCTTCGGCTACGCTTAGCGAGTTGCGAAATTCGAGTATGGAGAGAAGTTCGACGTTGTCGGAGCGTTCTTTGTTGACGCAGCACACTCCTGAAGACATTTTCATCAGGTAGTGGATGTACTCAAGTGCGTCGGCCAACGAGTCGTGCGTTCGGAATATTCCCGCATTAACGTACAAATTATTCCCCAGATTGCGCCGCATCGTATTGATGTTGAACCGGTTCTCCCCGTCAAGTATCATACCTATGTAGCGTGATTCCCGATCCACCTGCGCGTAGTCGATGGGCTGAAATTCATGTTTGCGGGCCACCCTGGCCGCTTCAATCCCTGCAACCCTTCCGAAATAGGCCGCTTCGAGAAGACTGTTCCCGCCGAGCCTGTTGGCACCGTGTACCCCGTTATAGGCGCATTCCCCGCAGGCGAAAACACCCGGAATATCGGTCGACGTGTCGGCGCGGCTCCAGATCCCTCCCATAGTATAATGGGCTGCGGGGGTAATCGGAAGAAGTTCGGTCGTGATGTCGATTCCCGCACCGTTGAGGGCGTGTTTGCGGGCGGATGGGAGTTTTTTCTCGATCAATTCCTCCCCAAGATGGCGGAAGTCGAGATAAACGCTGTGCCCTGCGTTCCGGTGCTCCATTATGGCGCGTGAGAGTCGGTCGCGCGTTGCGAGCTCGTCGGTAAAACGGGTTCCCGTTTCATCAACGATATGGGCCCCCTCTCCTCTGGCCGCTTCGCTGATAAGGATACCGTTGAGCGTCGTGGGATGGAACTGTACGAACTCCATGTTCGCCAGCCTCATTTTTGCCCGTAATGCGACGGCAAGTGCATCCCCGCTCGATTCTTGCGAATTTGTCGAGTGACCGCGGTAGATACCGGCATACCCTCCGGCCGCAAGCACCAGTGATTTGCACGCAAACGCGATCACCTGGGAATCGCGGCGCCGCAGAAGAATGACGCCGGAGAGCTTTTCCTTGAACGTCGCGATCGAGAGCATGACGTGACCGGGGAAAATATTGACCCCTTCCTTGCGACACTGCATCAGCAGCGTCTGGGTAATCGCCGCTCCGGTTTTATCGGCGATATAGCAGGTGCGCGACGCATTGGTCCCCCCGAACGGTCTTTGCGCGATTTCACCGTCTTCACGGCGATCGAAATTGACCCCCATCTCCGAGAGCTCCCGTATCACCTCTTCCGCCCCCGTAACCATCGGGCTTACGACGCTAAAACGCCCCAATTCGTCGGCCCCTCTGAGCGTATCGGCGATGTGGTCGCGGTACGAATCGCGGCGGGTTGAGTGCAATACGGCATTGATACCCCCCGACGCTACGGCTGAATTCGACCGCAGGAGACTGCTTTTGCAAATCAATGCAACGCTCAATCCCGAACGACGGGCATACAGCGCGGCATAGAGCCCTGAAATGCCGCTTCCGACAACGACGACGTCATAAAGCATACGAATCCTTTATCAGACTTTGCATAGCGATTGCCGGTGCGGCGCCCAGATAACCGAGTACCGCGTTGTCGCTGACGTGCGAGGGATCTACCGCACCGAACACCGTACTGATCGCTCCGGCGCTGCGGGCAAACTGCAACGCACTGGCGACATCGGTTAGGGGGACCGTATTGAGTAGCTCGGCGATTTTCGGCGTGAACGGGCGTTTGAACAGATTTTTCTGCAGCAAAGGCGATGACCCGATCATGCTTATCTCGAATCGAGCACAGGCGTGCATCAGAGGATAGTAGAGTCCGTCATCGCACCGTTGGTTCGCATAGGCCATGGCGTGAGGCTTGGCAAGGTTGAAAGGAGATTGCAGGTATTTAAAACCGTGGTTGTCCCCTCCGACGCGGCGGGCGATTTCGATTAACGCATACAGCGATACGTATTCAGTGTGATTTTCTTCGTACAAAAAACCGTTCCACGACGCAACGCCGTACGAGACGATTTTACCCTCCGATCGCAGCGCTTCGAATTCGCGGAATGCCTCTTCGCATCGGTAGTAAAACGTATCGCGGTCGATGTAGCCGAGCTGGGTTTCGGGATTGTGAAGATAGAAAATGTCTATAGTGTCCATTTCAAGATTTTTAAGCGACTGTTCGCAACTCCAGCGCAGATAGGCCCGGCTCATGCAGTGCTGATCGATAATGATTTCGTCTTTCTCCGCCAATCCCGCATCCACGATATGACTCTGGATCCATCCGTAAGGATTGTCCGGAAACGGGAAATCAAGAGGTATGAATCCCGCTTTGGAAGCGATTATGATCTCGTCGCGTTTGATTTCCCCGGCTTGAAACATCGGAGCGACCGCTTCGGCGATTTCGCGCTCGCTGATCTGGTAGCGGTAGTTGATCGCCGTGTCGATCAGGTTGATTCCGTTTCGGAGTGCCGTCTGGACCGCCGCTGCGAAATTGATGATGTAGTTGTCCTCTTTGTAGGGTTCGGGTTTATAGGTTCCCAGCCCCAGCGAAGGGAAAAAGAGTTCGCCGTTGAACCGGTAAAAATCTTTTGAATACTTCCCGAATTTCTTGAGGTATCTGAACGTCCCCTCTTTGGTTGCATGGTTCATCAGATCACCAGGACTCTTAGATTGGCTTTTAGCTTGAATTTGAGCATGTCTTCGATTCCCGCTAGCGTGGTGGTGGTGTTCATCGAACAGCTCATGCATTCCCCTTTGTATTTAATATACAGCTCGTATCCGCCCTCGATTTCTTTAAGATCGACGAGTTCGACGTCCCCGCCGTCAGCTTTGAGGGTCGGTCGAATGTACTCTTCGAGAATCGACTCGATCGTCTTGATTTTCTGAACGAGGCTCATTGCGTTGAAATCGCCGTCGGCTTTAGCTTCTTTGATCTTTTTGCTGATCGCTTCTTTTTCGAGTTCCTCTTTCACTTCGGCGAGAAGATCGACGAGATAGAGATCTTTTTTCTCGTGCCCTCCGGGTTTGACGCACGATTTGCAAAAGCCCCCGGCCTTGGTGTAATCGACGATTTGTTCGATAGAATCGAGTTTGTTGAGGCGGATTACCTCTTTGAGTGTGTCCAGGCTCACACGGGCGCATTCACAGACGATGAATTCGGTCTCGAACTCGCTCATATCAACCCCCTTGTACAGGGATGCCGCTTTTTTTATCACGTCATACGCCATAACCGAACAGTGCATTTTTTGCCCCGGTACCGCCGGGATATCCGGGTCGTCGCGCAACGCTTTTTCGACGTCTATGTTGGTAATTTTCAGAGCCTCGTCCACCGTTTTTTCCATGCACAGCTCGGCCATCATGTCCGAACTGGCGATCGCAGTGCCGCAGCCGAAACTTTTGAACCGGCTTTTCACGATGACGTCGTTCTTGGGATCGATGAGCCAATACAGCCGTACCGCATCGCCGCAGCTTTCCGCTCCGAAATCGGCGATAATGAGCTGTTTGGATTCTTTGTCGGCCTCTTCCTGGGTGATCTCGCCCATGTTTACCGGGTCGTTCATCCGCCGCTGCACTTCCGATGAATATTCTTCCCATAACGCTCCGCCGATCAGTGTATCGCGTGCCATGTGGTTGCTCCTTGCTAGTAACGATGTTGTGCGAAAGAGGTTGCAAACCCCGTTCTTGTATTTATAAGACATTTTTGTCGCATCCATTCCCTGGAACGGCTTATGCAGCATGATGATCCGGTTACGTTGTTTCGAATGAATCGATTGCCTATTTAATCATCAGCGGATGGATGAATGGGGGAGCGTATTCGAAATATAATGACGAAACATTTTATTCAAAGGGGTCCGCCATGGTCCAGATTACCGCCGTATTTAACAAACACTGTCTTAATGACGTTCTGCGTGAACTGTTCGACAACCTGATCGAAGGAGTCACCGTTATGGATGTGATCGGAAAAGGCTCGCTTGGCATTGCCGAAAAAAACAATGCACCCGATCTTTATCCCAAAGTGATGATCATCATCGTCGTTTCCGACGACAAACACAAAGAGATCGCAATGGAGTGCATCCGTTCCCATACACAGGATTTGGGGCACGGCGCGGGCAAAATGTGGATCACTCCGGTTTTGGAAGTCGAACGGATCCGTACGGGAGAGAAAGATGAAACCGCATTGACACAGCCGACACCGCGCGCCACCAGCAAAAGCAACACGTTCTTCACTGCCGTCGATACCCCCTCGAGCTGATTTCCTTCCGCAGGAGACGCGCTTCGCGTCTTCGCCGCGCTATTATCAAACCGCAAGTTTAAGCGCGCTATAATTGCAAAAAATTTTGAGCAAGGACTTTGTTTTGAGAAGTCATTTTTGTACCGAACTATCAGACGCCGATATCGGCCAGGAGGTCGTACTGTGCGGCTGGGCTAACAGCTATCGTGACCACGGGGGGATCGTATTCATCGACCTTCGCGACAAAAGCGGGCTGATCCAGCTCGTTTGTGACCCTGCCGACAACGCACATGCCCACAAAGTGGCGAGCGAAGTACGAGACGAATTCGTCCTCATCGCCAAAGGGCGCGTCCGTGCCCGTGGCGAAGGGCTGGCCAATCCGCGTCTCAAAACCGGATCGATCGAAGTCGTCGTAGAGGATCTGGTGATCGAAAACCGTTCCGAGCCGGTCCCGTTCGTCATCGGCGACAACAGCGTCGGCGAAGAGACCCGCCTTAAATACCGTTACCTTGACCTGCGCAATCCGAATGCGTTCGAAACGTTTAAAATGCGTTCCAAAGCGGCGATTGCCGCACGCAATGTACTCGATTCGCTTGGATTCTTGGAGGTCGAAACCCCGATCCTCACCAAATCGACTCCGGAAGGTGCGCGTGACTACCTCGTTCCCAGCCGTGTTCACGAGGGTGAGTTCTACGCCCTTCCCCAGTCTCCACAGCTGTTCAAGCAGCTGCTGATGGTCGGCGGCTTTGACCGTTACTTCCAGATCGCCAAATGTTTCCGCGACGAAGACCTGCGCGCCGATCGCCAGCCCGAGTTTACCCAGATCGACGTTGAGATGAGTTTCTGTAACCAAGAAGACGTCATCCGCGTCGCCGAAGAGCTGATCAAAGGGATGTTCGCTGCGGCGGGGCATGAAGTCCATATCCCTTTCAACCGCATCAAATACAACGATGCGATGGAACTTTACGGTTCGGACAAACCCGATCTGCGCTATGACCTCAAAATGGTCGACGTCATCGACATTTTCGCCCGCTGCGACAACGAGATCTTCACGAGTATCGCCGCCAACCCGAAAATGAACCGGATCAAAGCACTCCGCGTACCGGGTGCCGATCTTGTCTTTTCCAAGCGCGAAATGAAAAGCTTCGAGGATTTCGTCCGCAAATTCGGAGCAAAAGGGCTCGGATATTTCCAGATGAAAGAAGACGGTCTCAAAGGGCCGCTGGAGAAATTCTTCACTCCTGAAGATCTCCAACTCCTCGTAGAACGTACCGGCATGGAAGTGGGCGACGTCGTCTTCTTCGGTGCGGGGGACAAAAAAACCGTCTGGGATTACATGGGGCGCTTCCGTATCTTTATCGCCGAGCACGAGAAGATGAACCTGATCGACAAAGACCGCTTCGAATTTGTGTGGGTCGTCGATTTCCCGATGTTCGAGATCGAAGACGGCCGTGTAAAAGCCCTTCACCACCCGTTCACGATGCCGCGTGACCTGAACCACGAACATATCGAGGATATCGAGTCGATCGCGTACGACATCGTCCTCAACGGTACCGAACTCGGCGGCGGATCGATCCGTATCCATAAACAGGCACTGCAGGAAGAGATTTTCAAGCTTCTCGGCATCGGCGAAGAAGAGGCCCAGGAGAAATTCGGCTTCCTCCTCGACGCGCTCAAATTCGGAGCGCCTCCGCACGGCGGATTTGCGATCGGTTTTGACCGCTTCATGATGCTCTTGTCGAAAAAAGACTCTATCCGTGACGTCATCGCATTCCCGAAAACCCAAAAAGCGTCGTGCATCATGACCGACGCACCAAGCCCGGTAGAAATCACGCAGCTGCGTGAACTGCACATTCGCCTCCGCGAAAGCGCCAAATAAGCATGAAAAAACTTTTTCTCATCATCGGCGCTCCGGGTTCGGGAAAAACGACCGATGCGGCGATGATCGCCGAGCGCAACACCCAGACCGTGGCCCACTACTCGACCGGCGATCTGCTACGCGCCGAAGTCTCCAGCGGAAGCGAACGGGGACGCGTTATCGACAGTTTCATCAGCAAAGGGCTGATCGTCCCGATCGATATCGCCATCGAGACGATCACGGGCGCGATCAAGGCTTCTGCGGCTGATGTCATCCTCTTCGACGGCTATCCCCGTTCATTTGAGCAGATGAGTGAATTGGACAAGTTTCTCTCTTCCGATGACTCTATCGAACTCGTCAGCGTCATCGAGGTCGTCGTCAGCGAAACGGTTGCGCGAGACCGCGTTCTCGGTCGCGCACGCGGTGCGGATGACGATGAAAAAGTGTTCAACAACCGGATGAAAGTCTATACCGATCCCCTGCCGGAGATTCAACGCTTCTACGAAGCCAAAGGTGTGCTCCGCAAGATTGACGGCGAACGCGGTATCGAAGCTATCGTCGACGATATGGAAACTTTCATCAAATCAAAAATCTAAATTAATAGGAAATAATATGAAAATTATTCTTTTGGGAGCGCCGGGTGCCGGCAAAGGTACTCAGGCACAGTTTTTGACCAAAGCGTTCGACATCCCCCAGATTTCCACGGGCGACATGCTCCGCGCGGCTATCAAAGCGGGAACGGAACTCGGAGTTCTGGCCAAATCGTTCATGGATGCGGGCAAACTGGTTACCGACGACATTATCATCGGACTGGTCAAAGAACGGATCAAAGAGGAAGATTGCCGCAACGGCTTTTTGCTTGACGGGTTCCCCCGCACCGTTCCCCAGGCAGACGCACTCAAAGAAGCCGGCGTAGCCATCGATGCGGTCATCGAAATCGACGTTCCCGATAACGTTATCGTCGAACGTATGTCGGGGCGTCGCGCACACCTTGCATCCGGGCGTACTTACCATGTCGTCTACAACCCTCCAAAAGTAGAAGGCAAAGACGACGTTACGGGTGAAGACCTGGTTCAGCGCGACGACGACAAAGCCGAAGTGGTTCTTGACCGTCTGCGCGTTTATCATGAGCAGACCGCGCCGCTGGTCGGATACTACAAAACCCTATCCGCCGCCGACTCCTCGGTGAAATACATCACGATCGACGGAACGCAGCCCATCGATACGGTTGAAAAAGAGATCCTCGAGCGCCTCAAATAATTCCTCCTTTCCCGCCTTGCGGGAATCTCATGTTATAATCGCTTCATGAAAACACCTCATTTTTATGCCGTCATCATCGGATCGGAGATTCTCAACGCCCGCCGTATCGACAAACATTTCACCTTCGTTCGCGATGCCCTTCTCGCACGCGGTCACGCACTCTTCGCATCGATGATCATCAAAGACGATTCCCGCCTCATCCGCGATACGTTCACGATGGTTCGCAACGATCCCGATGCTGTCATGTTCAGCTTCGGAGGGATCGGTTCGACCCCCGATGACCTGACGCGCGCGATCGCCGCAGAGGTGTTCGGCGACGGTAAACTCTACCCTCACGATAAGTTTCGTTCGGATATTGTCGAGCGCTTCGGCGATGCGGCCTATCCCCACCGGATTCACATGGCGGACCTTCCGCGAGACGCAGGCCTGCTGCACAACGTCATCAACAACATGTCGGGATTTTTTTTGCAGGAGCGTTATTTTTTCATGCCGGGTTTTCCCGAAATGTCCCATCCCATGGTGAACGAGGCGCTCGATCGCTTCTATCCCCGCTCCCAACCGACCTTCCGTAAAACGCTGATTGCCCAGACAAGCGAAAACACGCTGATCGATGTGATGAAGCGGTTGCCCGAATCGGTCGATTTCTCCTCGCTTCCGATGCTCAAAGAGGGAATGGCGAGTGTAGAAATTTCGGTAGCTTCGAGTGACGAAGAGGAGAGCCGGCACTGCCTCGAGCTTTTTGTCACGTTTCTCGAAAACCAAAAAATAGATTACGAATTAATCTAAACAATAAAAAATAAATTATATTTTTGTTATGCCGATATATGCTTAAAGAGTCCCTGAGCGTCCGAAAAAGGGGGAAAGCATGGGTATATTGGAATATTTGCTCGTTACGTTAAGCCTGATGGCGGCCGTATACGGTTTTTATCGGCACACTTTTCTGAAGCGGCCGAAGCATAAACCGCCGCTTAAACCGCATTTTACGCTTAAAATCGAGGGAGATCAGACGTAATGACGCTCATAGAGTTTATTGCGTCCGTTTCTATCCGCCGATACTTCTGACTTCAGCTTCTCAAGTCTTTCAAGCCGCTGATCCGTAGTGGGATGAGTGCGAAATAAATTGACAAACGAAAAATTTTTCCCGTCAAAGGGACTGATGATGAACATGTGGGCATTTTCAGGTGTCGCACCGTGTACTTCGCCTCTTGCATTGTAATTGGAAAGTTTCACCAGTGCGCTTTGCAGCCATTCGGGATGCCCGGTTAACCGCGCGGCCCCTTCATCCGCCATGAACTCGCGCGAACGGCTGATCGTCATCTGGATCACCGTTGCCGCAATCGGAAGCAAAACGGCCATCAGCAGCATCAAAATCGGGTTTCCACCACGGCTGTCCCGACTGCCGAACATGGCACCGAACTGCAGCATGTTGGCGATAAACGCTACGGCTCCCGCGATCGTCGCCGCAATCGTAGCCACCAGGATATCGCGATGGGCGACATGCGAAAGCTCGTGTGCCATGACCGCTTCGACTTCATCTTCGTTCAGGAGTTCCAGCAATCCGGTTGTAATCGCTACTGCCGCGTTCTGCGGATTTCTACCGGTAGCAAAGGCGTTTGGAATACGATCATGGATGATATAGACTTTGGGCATCGGCATGTCGGAGCGTTCGACGAGCCGTTCGACGACCCGGTAAAGCATCGGCGCTTCTCTGGGATCAACTTCCTGGGCGTTATAGTGTTTTAGAATCATCGTATCGGAAAAATAATAGGCGTAAAAATTCATACCGCCTGCCATCAGCAACGCAATAAGCATGCCGCCCTGCCCTCCGAAGTAGCCTCCGATGAAAACGAGCAGAACGCTCAGGCTTCCCAGGAGTAAAAAGGTCTTAATCTGTTCCATTCGTTCCTCCTTCCAAAAGGGCTAAAATCGATTTTTTATGCATTTTACGGGCAAAATCGAGTGCACTGAGCCCATGGCGGTCACGCGCGCTGACATCAACGCCCATCTCCAGGAGTTTGCGTATGATCTCCGTGCGCCCGTAACACACCGCGCCCATGAGCGGGGTAAACCCGCTGTTGCGGGTGGGACGGTTAACGTCAAACCCCTCTCGAATCAGCCGCTCGATCAGCGGAAGATTATTGTAGGTTACCGCAACGTCAAAAACGCTGACCCCTTCATGATCGGTATGAAAAAGATCGGCTCCGCTGTCTGCGAGCAGTTCGATGATCTCTTCGTCGCAGTGGTACCGCATCGCAAAACAGATCACCGATTCCCCGTTCTCTTCCTCATCGTTGGGATTGGCACCGTTTTTGAGATATTGTTTGATCCCGAGATAATTGTTGGCTTTTAAAAGTTCGATCCACTGTTCCATCTGTTTCGCTTTGCATCCGTAAAATTAATCAGCAGTATAACATGCAAGATTCAACTGAAGTCTAGTCTCTTATGCTAAAATTCCCCATTAATTTTGCCAAAAGTGAGAGAATATGGAAGTTTTAGAGACAGAAGCGGCATTTAAAGCGTGCGTACAGGAGATTCAAAGCGCAGCAGGGTACAAAAACCCCCTGGCGTTCGGGATCTGCCGCGTCGATTTGGGTCAGCTCAACAGTGATAAAGTCCTTCAGGCGACCTATCCGCATATCAACTGGAACGAAAACTTCGGCAGTGCCGCCATTTTTATTAAAAACGCCCGGGAACAGGGATTTGAGATCGATTTCACCGCGGATGAAGTGATTGTTCCTGTTACCCTGAAATTCCTGGAAGGGTGTCTGAACGCGTTTACTCCCTATGCAGACGAGGCATACGGCGACGCCCATAAAAATATTCAGGTCGTTTCGACGCTCTATTCCCTGATCAAAGAAAACGGCATGCGTGACGGCGAGTTCCGTCTGGTCATTTTGTTTAACGACGTGCCATGTACGAGCGTCGAGGGGACGTACCTCAAACTCTACGCCCTGTCGCTGGCGAAGGTTCCGCTGCGTTCGATTAATCTGAACGGTGCGTTTGGGGCCCTGCATAATGTTGCCTGGTCCGAAGGGCAGCCGATCGAACTCGAATGGCTCCGTGCGAACGAAATCGAACTCAAATTCGCCAACGAGTATCCGAAAATCGACTTCGTTGATAAATTCCCCCGCTTTTTGCAGCATATCATTCCGGCCAACAACACCCGCATCCTTGACGACTCTAAAGTCCGTTTCGGCGCACAGCTCCACCCTGGTACGACGATCATGCCCGGAGCGAGTTACGTGAACTTCAATGCCGGTACAACCGGCGTCAGCATGGTAGAAGGACGCATCTCGAGCTCAGCCGTCGTCGGTGACGGCTCCGACGTCGGCGGCGGCGCGTCGATTCTGGGTGTCCTCAGCGGCACTGACGGTATCCCCGTCACTATCGGCAAAAATACCCTGTTGGGAGCCAACTCTGTCACCGGTATCGCTTTGGGAGACGGATGTATCGTCGATGCGGGAATTGCCGTACTGGCCGGAACGAAATTTGCGGTCACCGCAGAAGAGCTTGCCAAAATCAATGAAGCCAATCCTTCCGCAAAACTCAGCGGCACTTCGTTCAAAGGGAAAGACCTGGTGGGGCTCAACGGTATCCACTACCGCCAGGATTCGACAACGGGTCAACTGATGATCCGTCGTTCGACGCGTGAAGTTAAACTCAACGCAGACCTTCACTGAATTTATCTCCGAAAGTTTCCCCATTCCGGGGAAATTCTTTTCCGAATCTAATTTTTTACCCCTAGAACCGTTTAAGGCGACCGGACTTATACTTTCATTATCTGAATGAAAAGGAGCTTTCCATGATAAGCTCGAATGTTTCGTCCATGATGTCAAATCAGACGTACATGAACAACAACGCCCAAAACGTCGCAAATGTTAATAGCGATCGGTACATACCACGCGAAACGACGATCAGCGAAACGCAAAACGGCGGAACAAAAGCCAATACTGCCGCTGCAACCGATAACGGGAGCCAGCGTTCACAGACCGATTTGGCCAAAGAGCTGACCGATCAGGTTACGATTCAAAACGTCAGTGAAGCCAATGCCCGTTCCATCCGTGCACAGGATGAAATGAGAGGTTCTCTGCTCGATATAAAAGCGTAGTTTAAAGCGCTTTCTTTTTCTTTACCCCTTTGCTCTCCTTAGAGAGTATAAGAGGTACACGGGTGAAAATATTCATGCTGCACGCCCGGCTCAGCAATCGGTTTTCCGGATCGAACTCTTCCATTTCACTTCCAAGGTCAAGCGTGCTGATAACCGCTTTACCCACGATGCGGCGTCCTTTGTTTCCCGTTTTGTCGATCGTTCGAATCCCCCAGACGTTGTGCATCATCAAAACATTGTCCTGATACGTTCCGACGTAAAGCAGAACGTGGCCTTTGAGATAGACAATCGTCTCAAAAGGGACCCCTTTTTCTTTGATGAGGGAGAGTTTTTCGTCGTTAGAAAGCCCTTCAAACGAAATAACCTCCCCTTTGCGAGCCTGTGAAGCCGAGTTTCTGGGAAGCCAAATCCCAAAGGGGGTATACATGTCGCGGATCATCGACGAGCAGTCCCGTTCTCCGAACATCCCTCCCCAACCGTACGTGTTTTTGAGCATCTGTTCCCCCAATCGGGCCAGATCGCTTTTGTTGATTTTCGAAATACCGATTCGTGCCGCAGGCTTTGGGATTGAGAGCGATTTGAACGAACCGTCGGTATCGTATACCATCGCATAGTATTCGTTTTGCTGCTCTTTTTCGAGCGGCAGGACCATACCGATGCGTGAATAGGCGACAAAGCGGTTCATGCTGTCATACAAAGGGACGTTGTCTTCCATCACGAACAGCTTTTCTTGTTTGCGCATCGTTTCTGCGGCGGCATCTTCGATCGCGACGACGCCCTCCGATTTAACCCATCCCGACGCACTGTTGGTAAACACATAAGTCCAGGCACCGTCGATCGAGGTGTGGGAAATATAGAGCGGTTCGTGATAATTGACGCTGCTGTTTTGAAGCATGTCGAACGGATACCCTTCTCCCGGCTGAGACGGGTTACGGTAGAGCGGTTTTTCGGTGGGAAGTGCACGCAGATCGAGCCATTTGACTGCTATCCCCTTACGGTTGAGCGATCCGAAAGCGGCAAAATTCGCCTGCGCTTCGATCTCTTTGAACCATGACGGCGGCAGTGGACGCAGATTACTGCCGTATCCGCCGCGAAAGGCGCGCAACGGCCAGGAGGCTTCCTGTACGCTTGCAGGAGGGGCACTGTAGGTCCAAGGGGAATAATACGCTTTTTCAAACCCTTTTTGGACTTCGAAAAAATCGTCCCGGTCTATCCCGTTTTGTTCGACATAAGGGAGGATAGATTGATCAAACCGCTCCAGGTCGTTGATTTTGGGACCAAGCTGGGGAAGCGCCACATCCAGTTCCTGCGGAAGTGTACAGCAATACGGGGAATCCGAAGGTGCGGGGGGAAGTTCGGTTTTGGCTTTGCTGAGAGGTTTTTCGGGGACCGATTCGGGGGCAATGGTATGGGTACTGCACCCTCCCAGTACGAAAATCATACTGCCGATCCAGAATGTCGATTTCATCGTCTCTCCGCTTTATTCCACCCCTCCGAAACGTCCGACGACTCTGCCGATGATTTCGACTTCGTCACGGCGTGCGACGTAGGTGGGATAGTCTTTGTTATCCGAAATAATATCGAGTTTTCCATCAAGACGAACTTGTATTCTCTTGATAAAAAGGCCGTGTTCGGTGCGAATCGTAAAGATGCCCCCGCGACTGACGTCGGTTTTGGAGCGGTTGATGAAAACGATATCGTTGTAACTGAAAGAGGGTTCCATCGAATCGCCCGTTACGTTGATCGCTTCGATATGACGCAACTCCCCTTCTCCGCCGAGAGACATGACGAAATTTTCTTCCAGCATCAGCGGTTCGAAATCGAGTTCCTCGTTTTCGGCGCCTCCGCCGGCCGAAGCGTTCACCGAAGAAAAATAACGGACCATGTAAAAACGGTTCGTCGGTTCGATCAGGCTTTCGGGAGATTGATTGTACAGAAGCCAGTTGATCGCAATCGAACGCTTTGCGCAAAAATCGAGCAGCTCGTTAAAGGGGATTTTGTTGCGCTTTTTCATGGTCGCAAAATTCATCTGCGAAATTTCCAACAGCTCGGCGATGTCTTTGTCAAAAACCTTTTTGTCCGGAAATTCGGACGAGACGATGTCTTTGATCGTTTCGACGATTTCATTAAATGTTTTCATGACGATATCCTTTTATCGTAATTGATACGATATTCTAGGAATTATGCCATCTTTTTTGAAATAATATGACAAAATGAAATATTTTAAAAAGGAGTTCCACGTTTTTTATACTATTTTGCCATATCAATCCGATTCAAAGGAACTTTCATGGCACAGGTTATTCGTAAGGCAAGCGGCTGGATGGATCGTTTCGAAATGCAGATGGGAATCTGGGCGGAAAAGCTTTTTTAATACGGGGTCCGAATCAATCGCCCCCCTCACCGTCTTCGCCCTGTTGCGACTTTTCGTTTTGTTCTTCCCGTTCGAGACGTGAAAGATGGTAGCCCCGAAAAATATAGATCAGGAATAGGACAAAAAGGGCCACCATAACGGTGTCGAGAATTTGCATCATCACATCAGCTCCTTATACGCGTCAAAATTCTGCTTGATTGCTTCGTATAATATGATGCCCGTACTGATTGCCAGATTCAGGCTGCGCCCCTCTTTCGCCATCGGGATGGTGAGCGTCTGTTCCCCAAAAGATTCGAGCATCTTCGCCGGCAGCCCCGAAGTCTCGCTTCCGAAGATCAAATAATCCCCCTGGCGGAATTGAATATCGAAATAAGGGCGGTCGGTCTTCGTCGTCGCCAGGAAAAAGCGTTCACGGTTCGGGTGGGCTTCGAGAAAATCATCAAGAGATTCCCATACTTGAAGATCAAGTTTGTGCCAGTAATCCATTCCCGCCCGCCGGAGCGCCTTTTCGCCGATATCGAATCCCAACGGTTTGACCAGATGAAGCGTGGAAGCGGTATTGACGCATAAACGCCCGATAGCGCCGGTATTGTTCGGGATTTGCGGAGTTACGAGGACGATATTGAACATTTAGAAAATAATCGTTTTGTTGGCGTGGACGAAAATACGGTCTTCGAGTGCCAGCTTCAGGGCGCGGGAAAGGACAATTTTTTCGACGTCGCGACCGGCACGTTGCATATCTTCCCATCCGTAGGCGTGGTTGACGTGGATAACGTCCTGCGCGATGATGGGTCCTTCGTCGAGATTGTTGTTGACGAAGTGGGCCGTGGCACCGATGATTTTTACCCCGCGTTCGTACGCCTGTTTGTATGGATTGGCGCCGATAAACGCCGGGAGAAACGAGTGGTGGATGTTAATGATCTTGTCCTCGTACGCTTCGACGAAACGGGGCGTCAGAATGCGCATGTATTTGGCCAGTACGATGTAATCTATCTCGCCGAAAGAGGCGAGCTGCGAGAGAACCCTCCGTTCGTGTTCGTCCCGGTCGCACCCTTCGTGCGAAACGGTGTAAAAGGGTATGTCGAATTTGGAGACGAGCGATTCGAGCAGATCGTAATTGGAGACGACCCCTACGATCTGGGCATCCAGTTCCCCCGCTTCGTATCGGATCAATATGTCCCCCAGCGCGTGGGATTCTTTGGTCGCCATCAATACAATCCGTTTTTTACGCGGAGCGATAACGTCGATATGCGCATGCGAAGGAAGTGCCGCAGCCAGTTCGTTCTGAAGCGCGGCGGAATCGATTTCACCGGCGACGACGCTGCGCATGAAAAATTTATTTTGTGCCTTGTCGACGAATTCATTGTTGGAAATAATGTTCAGCTGACGATGGAAAAAAATGCTCGAAACTTTATAGACCAGCCCCTTCTCGTCGTTACAATGGATTAATACGCGGTATTGCTGATTCATGGATGGTGTCCTGGGCAGAAAAAATTAGGATTGTTTGAGATTGTCCAAACGGTTATCGATGGTGGCGAGGAGGTATTCAAGGAAATTGAGCGTCAGATCCACTTTGGCTTCGATCTGAACGTTGTTCGGCGACTGGAAGCCTTCGAACAAGACCAAAAGCCGCTCGCGGATCCCTTCGAGCCATCGGGCTTCGTCCTCACGCAAAGAAGGCGTCACGTTCCCTACCGACGGTTCCGGCGCGGAAACCGTTTTGGCGGGTGCGACAGAGGGGGTTTCTTCTTTGTTCGGTTCGACTTCTTCAGGCATTTCGGGAACGCCGGAGAGCTCTTCGATCTCAGCTAATGTGGAGAGAATGACGTCTTTTAGTTCCATGCTTTGAGCAGCCACCTTTCAAACTGGATAAATTCAGCCTCTTCGTCCATCTGGACGAAAAAAGATTTCATTTCGCTGTTGACCCCGAGAAATTTCTTCCGCATACCCGAAAGGCGGCGTATCGCGATCTTCGCGTCGGAATTGCCGGGATCTTTTTTTAAAATCTCTTTGTAAATGTCAAGGGCGTCTTCTTTGAGCCCCTGAAGCTCGTAAATGTTTGCGAGCGTCAGCGTTTGCATTTGGCCGCAAAATTCGCGATGATGGAACCCATCTCGCTGGTTGAACAGATCTCTTTGGCATCGAAGCTCGCGAGGTCTTTGGTGCGATATCCCTGTGCGAGCGCCTGCTTGATTCCGTAATCGATGCGGTCAGCGGCCGCGTTTTCGTTCAATGCGTAACGCAGCATCATCGCCGCACTCGCAATCGTGGCGATCGGATTGGCAATCCCCTGCCCCGCGATATCGGGAGCCGAGCCGTGGATCGGTTCGTACACGCCGATTTTTGCTCCCACCGACGCAGAAGGGAGCAAGCCGATGGATCCGGAGAGCATGCTCGCTTCGTCGCTGAGAATATCGCCGAAAATGTTACCCGTCAAAATGACGTCGAACTGTCTCGGGTCACGGATCAGCTGCATCGCGGCATTATCGACGTACATATGGGAAAGCTCAACTTCGGGATACTCTTTGGCAACCTCTTCGACCACTTCGCGCCAGAGCTGGCTGACGTCGAGGACGTTGGCTTTATCGACCGAGCACACTTTCTTGGATCGTTCCATCGCGATTTTGAACGCAACGTGGGCGATACGCTCGATCTCGGGACGGGTGTAAACCATCGTATTCCATCCGCGGTTTTCATCGCGCCCTTTGGGTTCGCCGAAATAGATCCCCCCGATCAGCTCGCGGACGACCATCAGATCGACCCCTTTTACTATCTCGGGTTTGAGGGAGCTGGCGTTGACCAGTTCGTCGTAGACGGTAGCGGGGCGAAGGTTGGCAAATACACCGAGTTCTTTACGGAACCGCAGCAGCCCGCTTTCGGGGCGTTTTTCGCGAGGAAGATTATCCCATTTCTGCCCTCCGATAGCGCCGAAGAGAACGGCGTCGCTGGAGAGGGAGACATCGATCGTTTCCTGGGGAAGCGGATCGCCGGTGACGTCGTAAGCGCATCCGCCCATGAGTACTTCGCGGTAATTGAACTCGATCTCTTCGCATGCGGCGACGGCATCGAGGACTTTGACCGCTTCGTCGATAATTTCGGGACCGATACCGTCCCCTTTGATCAGTGCGATATTGTATGACTTCATTGATTATTTCTCCTGGGCGGCAATTTCGGCTTCAGCGTAGTTCATCAGCCCTCCGGCGGCAATCAGTTCTTGCATGAACGGCGGGATGGGGATGAAATTGTAGACTTTGCCGGTTGTACGGTTCGTAATCGTTCCGGCGTCCATATCGATGGTAACCGATTCTCCCTCTTTGATCTCCATGCTCTCGGGAAGTTCGAAAATCGGAAGCCCCATGTTGAAAGCGTTGCGGTAAAAAATACGGGCGAAAGTCGGAGCGATGACGGCGGCGACACCGGCTGCTTTGAGCGCTATGGGGGCATGCTCGCGCGACGATCCGCATCCGAAATTTTCATCGGCGACGATAATATCGCCCGGCGTCATTTTGGTAACGAACGCCGGATCGGCGTCTTCCATCACGTGCTTGGCCAGTTCTTTGGGATCCGATGTATTGAGATAGCGGGCGGCGATAATAAGGTCGGTATCGATGTCTTTACCGAAATTCCAAACTTTCCCTTCAATTTTTTGCATTGAAAATCCTGTACTAAATATCGTAAAAATTTGGAGGGATTATAACTTATCTGACTTTAAAGATGCCTCTTTTCGTTTTTTTTCCCGCATCAGCGGGCCGGAATGAAGCGGATCGAGGTGTAATTGACGCAATGACGGGTGTCTTTGGGCGTCATCCGTTCCCCGATAAAAACATGTCCAAGGTGGCCGCCGCATGCGGCGCAGACAATCTCGGTCCTGCGGCCGTCGGCATCGGGGACCCGCTTCACCGCGCCGGGGATCTCGTCATCAAAGCTTGGCCAGCCGCAGTGCGAGTCGAATTTATCATCGGTACGATAAAGCGGCGTGTTGCATCGGCGGCAGACATAGGTACCCTTTCCTTCTTCCAGAAAACGGCGGTAATTTTCTCCAAAGGGGCGTTCGGTCCCTTTGTGCAGGATAATGTATTCTTCTTCGGGTGTGAGCGGATTGTAATTCATGGACGGTTTTTTCAGCCTTATGGTCGGTTCAGATGCGGCTGTCAGGGCTAAAAGCGACAGCACGATAAAGGATAGTACACTCTGTTTCATGGCAAATCCATTGCGATTTCAATCTAGAACCATTCTACAAGCTTTTTGTAAATTCGGAGGCGTATAACGGAGTTTTGAACTCCGTCAGGCGGCATAAAAGATATTAATACTGATTAATATTAACGTTTGAGGCTGTTGGTCGTCGCGAGCATTTCGTCGCTGGTTGTAATTACTTTGGAGTTGGCATCGTAGGCACGCTGTCCCGTAATCAGGTCGGTCAGCTCGACAACCAGCTGAACGTTCGAAAGCTCGACAAATCCCTGACGGATCGTTCCCAATCCCTCTTCGCCCGGCGTTCCTTCGATCGGCTGGCCCGAACTGTCGGTCTCGACGAAGAGGTTGTCCCCCATCGCATGCAGCCCCGCAGGATTAATAAAATTTGTCAGGGAAATCTGCCCCACCTGAGTCGCCTGTGCCTGCCCCGACTGGGTTACGCTGACGATACCGTCGACCCCGATACTGATGTTCGTCGCGTCTTCGGGAACGACGATCTCGGGGACCAGGCGGTATCCGTCGGAATTGACGATCGTACCGTTCTCATCAAGCTTGAAGGATCCGTTACGGGTATAAACTTCCGTTCCGTTGGGAAGTTCAAGCTTGAAAAAACCTTTTCCGGCGATCGCTACGTCAAGCGTGTTGTCGGTCTGTTTCAGGCTCCCCTCGCTGAAAATTTTGTTGATGGCGGTCGGCCGGACCCCAAGGCCCACTTCGATCCCCGTCGGTGATTTGGTCGTATCGCTGGTGGACGTTCCGGCGTAAGTCATGACTTTGTACATCAGATCGGCGAATTCGGCGCGCGATTTTTTGTACCCCATCGTGTTAACGTTGGCAATATTGTTCGCCGTCGTATCGATCTGGGTCTGCATCGCGAGCATCCCCGTTGAGCTGGTATAGAGTGATTGCATCATGATTCAAATCTCCTTGGGTTATCGGCGTGTCGCGCCGAGTTTTTCGATGGCGTCGCGGTTGAGGTCGTTCATCTGCGAATCCATCGCTTTTTGATACATTCCGACCAAACGGTTGGCTTCGACGAGCGCGATCATCTCATTGACCGCATTGACGTTACTTTTTTCGACAAATCCCTGCATGACGCTGCCGCTGTCGTTAAGCGGGTTTAAGGGATCGGCCGCATCGGGGATGTAGAGGTTCTCTCCCTCTTTGTTCAGCATCCGGATATTCTGCGGCTCGGCGATCAGCAACCGCTTGGCGGGGATCATTTCGGTCGTGCCTGCGATATTCGCGGCGATCTGGCCGTTTTTGTCGATCGTTACGACCGAACTTTGGGGATTTATCGTAATCGGGGTTTTATCGGCGGCCAGGACTTCAAATCCCTGCTTGGTCAGGAGTTTCCCTTCTTCGTTGAGGGTAAACGTACCGTTACGCGTCAAACGTATCCCCTGCGGAGTGTTGACCGCAAAGAACTGCCCTTCCTTGCCCAGTGCGAGGTCGAACGTGTTTTCGGTACGCTGCATCGCACCCAGCGAAAAATCGGTATAGGCATCGGTGATCTGCGGAACACGGCTCATCGAACGGTTGAAATACTGTGCCGCTTCCATTGTATGGTTTGGGATCGGCAGTTCGTCTTGGGCTTCCTTGAGCAGTCGGACGAAATCGCCCGTAATCAGCTGATCGCGTTTGTATCCCGCCGTATTGACGTTGGCCAGGTTGTTGGCGATCGTATCCATGCGGTTGAACTGAGCCACCATCCCGCCGGTCGCCGCGTAATATCCGGTCTGCATTCTCGTACGTCCTTGGTCGATTTGACGACATGAAGCAACTGCCGTTCCACTTTTTGTTTGCACCGTTTTATCCCAATATGTTAAGGATGGTTTATAAAAATTTGGGTATAATCCAAATCTTTTTAAACGACAAGGGAGCCCTCCTCGTATGAGCGTCAAAGATTTAAACAAGCATATCGAAACCCTCTTTTCCGAACACAAATCCAAAAACTGTCTGACATACGAAGCGATTGTCGAACCTTTCGACAAACAGCCTACCCTCGCGCAGGCCAAAACGGTTTTAAAACTCGCCCAAAAACATAAAATCTGCCTGTTCACCTCTTCCGAACACGCCAAAATGCTCAACCAGCAAGAAGCCGCCGCAAAACGTGCCGCGCAGCTCAAGTACATCGAAGAAGCCAGCGGGGACGAATTCGACATCCTCAAGCAGCATGAACTGCTCGAATGGTCGCGTTCGGATTCTCCCGTGCGGATGTATCTGCGCGAAATGGGGCAGATTCCCCTTTTAACCAAAGACGAAGAGATCGAAATCTCCAAACGGATGGAGATGGGGGAAGGGATCATCATCGATGCGATCTGCTCGGTTCCCTACCTGATCGATTTCATTCTCGATTACAAAGATCCGCTCATCAACCGCGAACGCCGTGTCAAAGAACTCTTCAAAAGCTTTGAGGAAGACGGCGAAGACGATGATGACAATGAAAATGACGACGAAAACGACGATGAAGAAACGAGTGAAAAAGCCCCTTCGGCCAAAGACAAAAAACGGGTCGAAAAAGTCGTCACGTCCTTTAAAGCGCTCGAAAAAGCGAAAAAAGAGTGGGTGAAAGCGACCGAAAAAGTGCTCGACGAATGTCCGGTCGAAGAGATGGATCCCGAGTATGTTCTCCATTTCCTCAACGTCAGTTTCAAGAAAAAAAGCCTCAAAGAAGCTCTGCTTGACCTGGGGCCCACCTCAAAGCTTATCAACGAACTGGTCCGCTCGATGGAGACGGCGCTGCGCAGCGACGAAGGGTTTGAACGCGAACTCAAACGCCTCGAGTACAAACTTCCCCTTTTTAACGATCAGCTCAAGAAAAACCACCAGGCGATTCTGGCCAAAATCTGTGACCTCTCGAAGGAGGACATCGCGGCCAAGGTTCCCGAGGCAACGATGGTAAGCACCTATATGGAGATCAAAAAACTGATCCAGACCAAAGAGGCCTCCAAGGGTGGCTTCAACATGGAACCCGAAAAGCTGGCCGACATCCTCGAACAGATCAAACGGGGTAAAAGCATCTCCGAGACGGCCAAAACACGGATGGCAAAATCGAACCTCCGTCTGGTTGTCTCGATCGCCAAACGTTATACCAACCGCGGCCTCCCCTTCCTCGACCTGATCCAGGAAGGAAACATCGGATTGATGAAAGCCGTCGACAAGTTCGAGTACCAGAAAGGGTATAAATTCTCGACCTACGCAACGTGGTGGATCCGTCAGGCGATCAGCCGCGCCATCGCCGACCAGGCACGAACGATCCGTATCCCGATCCATATGATCGAAACGATCAACCGGATCAATAAGATCATGCGCAAACATCTCCAGGAACACGGAAAAGAACCCGATGTCGAAACCATCGCGGAAGAAGTGGGTCTGTCGGTCGAGAAAGTCAAGAACGTCATTAAGATCACCAAAGAGCCGATCTCCCTCGAAGCACCGATCGGGAACGAGGAGGACGGCCGTTTCGGGGATTTCATCGAAGACAAGATGTCCATTTCCCCTTCCGATGCGATTCTCAAAGACGATCTGAAAGTCCAGATCGAAAGCGTCCTCGAACAGCTCAACGAGCGGGAAAAAGCGGTCATCAAGATGCGTTTTGGGATCATGGACGACGAAAGCGACCGTACCCTCGAAGAGATCGGGAAAGAGCTCAACGTCACCCGCGAGCGGGTACGCCAGATCGAGTCCAGCGCGATCAAAAAGCTCAAACACCCAAAAGTTGGGCGTAAACTTAAAAACTACATCGAGGACTGATGACGTTCGATCAGCAATGGATTGAATTTGATTTCAATCCGTTTATTCTTTTCAATGCAAGCGGAAAAATTGTATCGCTCAATACAGAAGCGCAATACCTTCTGGGGGCGGTGGAGTCTTCCGCCATCTATAAAATCGCCACGACCTATGCCAGCTCCTCGTTTGGATTCAAAACTACCTTTTTAGAGCTTGAATTCGGACGTTTCAAATTTTTCGGCATTACGGTCGGGTATGAAGACGAAGAGCACATCGGAATCCGCCTCTATCAACTCCCCTCTTTCCAGTTTACCAAACAAAAACCCGAAGGGCAGCTCGTCAACGTCTATACCCTTATCGATCTGTGCATCAGCTCCAATTCGATCGGAAGTCAGACCCGTTTTGTGAAAGAGGTCGATCCCACTATTCCTGAAATACGCCTGCAGACGGAACTTTTTATCAAGCTTTTGAACAAAATCTACATGTCAATGGCCGGAAACGAGAAAGTGACCACGCGGCTCTTTTTCCGCGTCGGGGAACACATCAAGTTCGAAGGGGAAAAATACTCTCTCTTTTCGATCGAGATCTCTGCCGATACGATTGCCCGGAAATACCTTTCGGACATTTCCCACCTCGCCGAAGAGAACAACCTCTTCACCGACATCAAAGAACAGCGTATAACGATCAACGTCCCGATGATCGTGAAGTAAACGCCGCTTCTTCGAAGATTTTCTCTCCTTTTTCCCGTATCAGTTTAACCGCAACGTCGACGACGGCAGGATCATAAAGAATGCCTCGATTGCGTGTAATCTCCTCAAGCGCTTTGTCCAACCCCAATGAGGGGCGATACGGGCGGTGCGAGCTCATCGCTTCGACGACATCGGCGACCGCAATGATTCTCGCTTCGATACGGATCTCTTCCCCTTGCAGCCCGTCCGGGTATCCTGAACCGTCGTAGCGTTCATGGTGCTGACGGATCGTTTCGTCGATCGGCCAGGGAAATTCGATGCCCGTGATGATATCGCTGCCGTTCACCGGATGGGTTTTGATAAGCGAGTATTCCAGTTCGGTCAACGGCCGCGGCATGACCAGCAGTTCTACCGGAACGGAGAGTTTGCCGATGTCATGGATCAAGGCGCTAAGGCGAACCGAGGTGAGTTGTTCGTCCGAAAGGCCCATGAGCCTCCCGATCGATTCGGCAAAAATCGAGACACGGTGCTGATGGCCGTTCGTGTACGGATCACGCTGTTCGATCGCGCGCGACAACGCACCGACAATCTGGGTAAGGGCTTTGATTGTCGCGTTTTTGGCTTTGGCCAGCTGAACGTCCTGAAAGCGGCTATAGGTGGCTTTCAAGGTTTGTGCGATCAACTGCTCGGTGTCAATCGGCTTTTTGACGTATCCGTCGACGCCGAGTTCGATCGCTTTGATGAAATAGTCGGTGTCGGTAAACGCGGTGACGATGACAATCGGCATCCCGTCGCGAAGGTTCCGTATCCGTTCCGCCATCGAGAGACCGTCCATCACGGGCATTTTAATATCGGTGATGACGATATCGTAGACGTTTTTCTCGAACAGCTCGAGTCCCTCCGCACCGTTTTTGGCTTCGTCGACACGCGCGAAACGGCGGCGCAGGAAACGGCTTACCTCTTCGCGCACCATATCTTCATCTTCGACATACAGTACGCTGAGGGTTTTGAGAAATGCTTCCATTAGCCATCCTTTTGTGTTTTCATCTGGGCATGATGCGGTATCCGAATCGTGAACTCGGCCCCTTCGCCCGTGTTGACGGCACTGATCGTACCCCCGTGATTGTGTTCGACAATCATGCGGGCCATATACAGCCCGATTCCGCTTCCCGATTCCTTCGTCGTGAAATAGGGATCGAAAATTTTGCCGATAATGGCTTCATCTATCCCGCCGGCATTGTCGGATATATCGATACGTACCTCGCCGTTTTCGGCAAATGCCCGGATAACGATTTTTCCGCTTCCGCTTTTGCGTTCTTTGACCGCATCCTTGGCATTCGTCAACAGGTTCAAAATCACCTGCGAAAGCTGGTTGGGATAACCGTATCCGGGCAGAGGGCGCTCGTATTCTTTGACGATTTCTATGTTGTTGTTTTTAAGAGCCGCATCGATAACGACCAGCGATTCTTCGATGATGTCGACCGTATCGAACGGTTTGGCTTCTTTGTCGGAGCGGAAAAAATTACGGAAATCATCGATCGTCTGCGACATCTGATTAAGAATTTTACGCGATTTTGCAACCGCGTTTGAGAGCGATTCTTCGCTCAACTCGTTGTATTTGTAGTCATCCTGGATGTTTGCCAGAATCACCGCCAGGGTATTGAGCGGCTGGCGCCACTGGTGGGCGATGTTGTGAATCATTTCGCCCATCGACGCCAGTCGCGACTGCTGAATAAGCAGAAGATCTTTCTGGCGGCTCTTGGCCACTTCGTCGCGTACCTTGGCTTCGAGCGTCTCGTTCAGCTCCATAACGGTTTGTTTTGCATTTTCCGATTCGTTCAGGGCATTTTGGAGTAGTTTTTCATTCCTGACAATACGGCTGAAGGCGAACCAGATTCCCAGAATTCCGAAAAGACCGATCAGAAGATGCCAGAGGGCAAGACTGATCTTTTGCTCGTCAGCAACATCCTGAAATGGCTGAAAAGGGATTGAGAAACTGACACCGCCCCGTATATCACCGACTTTGTAACCCTGATGGCCATGGCATTTCAGGCACCCCTCTTTGGCAACCATAGGCCGCATGTATCGCATGTTAAGCGTGCCGTTGATTTCAGAGAGTCCCCAAACTTCTTCTTTCCCTTTTTCAAAAGCTTTCAGTGCCTCGATTTCCCATGCATCCGGTTTATTTTCAGGGCGCAGCGGATTGAGCGACGTAATATGTTCTGTCGGTGCACCGGGTAAAATGGTTATTTCATGAACCTGCCGAATCATATACGCGGGATTGATTAAAGTCAGAGACTTTCCGCTTGTCGTATTCACGTCACGATCCGGAATATGGGACAAATAGGGATTGGGAGGATATTTTTCAGTCGGAACGGCATACACCCCTCCTTTATCCGTTACCCACTGTCGGTAAGCCTGATCTTTTGTCCAGCTTGCACGCCCTTCGGCAACTGCCATTTGCTGTGCCGTTTCATCTATTTGCATAAAATTGAACCATACTGAACCCGCTACGATCGCGATCCAGGCGGATGACAATGACCATTTTAAAGTGGGAGTGAGCATCTGTTTCGTATCCTCTCCGCACCGAAGCGCGATTAAGGATTAATTATATTACTTTCGCAAAGTTTTTACAAGTTTTAGCGTGCGATAAACAGTTCCTTGGCCATCAGGTAGCCGACGGGAATGCCGGCTGCAAGCCCGGCAAGATACGGAAGGACGTTCAATGCGCCGTTGTTTTCCAGTGCGATAAATCCGAGGATGAGAAACGCATAGGGGACAAGCCGGTAGACCGATACCCAGGCCGAAGCGTTTTGGGTCGTGTTTTTGACGATATCGGCACGTTGACGGGCTTTTTCTTCTTTGATCATCCGTTTAATGTCGGCCACCTCCGCTTCACGCTCCTCTTCGTAGAGATCGTAAGGGTCGTCCATCATATCGATCAGGTCTTTGTTGTCTTCGGGGTCGACATCGGGGACACGGCGATGGATCATGTTGCGGTACGAATAAAGCGATCCCATCACGATCAACGTGGTCGTCGTCATGGCAACGGCGAAATTGGCATAAACCGTCAGCGAATATGCAGCCAGTGTCGCCGCTCCGATCTGGGAAACGGCAAAAACGGCCAGAGGTTTTTTAATCCTCGTCATCGTCATCATCGTCCTTGCGCTCTTTGCCCATGTTGTATCGCGGATCACGGGCCAGTTTTTCGAATTCTTTGTACTGCTTGCTGTACGCTTTGAAAACATTCAGAAACGCCGCCGCTATTCCGATCCCGACGCCCACCCACAGCAGCCACGAGATACCGGTTATTTTTTTCAGTCCCAGACCGATGGCTACCCCGATGAGGACGGCAACCACCATAGAAATCCCCAGTGAGAGGGTTTCGGCCCCTTCGATGATCGGTTTGAGGCGTGGTTTGTGTTCTTCGTTTTCCATTACATCTCTCCGAAAATTTTATCGGCGGCGGCAATCGTCTCTTCGATCATGGCGTCGGTAATCGCGGTTGCTATAAATCCCGTCTCAAATTGCGAGCAGGCGAAATAGAACCCGTTCTCAAGCATCGCGGCGTGGAAACGGGCGAAGCGCGCGGTATCGCTTTTCAGTGCATCGGCGAAATTTGCCACATGTGCCTCGTTGAAGAAAAAGCCGAACATCGAACCGCGAACGTCGGTCTGAAGCGCTATACCGTGCTTGGCCGCCGCGTCGGCAAAGCCGCGCATAAGCCGTTTGGCCCGTTCTTCAAGGATGGAGAAAACACGGGCGTTCTCTTTGAGTTTTCGGATCGACGCTAGCCCCGCAGCCATCGCTACGGGATTTCCGCTGAGCGTACCCGCCTGGTAAACGCCCCCTTCGGGTGAAAGATGGGCCATGATATCGCGGCGTCCGCCGAATGCGCCGACGGGCATGCCGCCTCCGATTACTTTTCCCAGCGTCACGAGGTCGGGTTTGGTTCCGGTGATACTCTCGGCCCCATGCAGGCAGGCGCGGAATCCGCTCATCACTTCGTCAAAAATCAAAAGCGTTCCGTGCGCATCGCACAAAGCGCGCAATTCGGCGAGAAACTCTTTGGTCGCAGGAACAAGCCCCATATTTCCGGCAATCGGTTCTATGATGACGCAAGCAATCCCCGGGCTGTCTTTAAAGCACTGGCGAACTGATTCGATGTTGTTGTATTCAGCCAAAAGTGTGTGCTTCGTGAAGTCGGCCGGAACACCCGGCGAACTCGGCGTTCCGAACGTCACCGCTCCCGATCCCGCCTGAACCAGCAGCGCATCACTGTGTCCGTGGTAGCATCCGGTGAATTTGACGATATCGTCACGTCCGGTGAAACCGCGCGCGAGACGGATCGCGCTCATGACCGCTTCGGTACCGCTGCTGACGAAGCGGATTTTTTCGATGGAATCATAGATCGAGATGATCAGCTCGGCGAGTTCGCTTTCAGCCTCCGTCGGCGCCCCGAAACTCAGACCGTGTTTGACCGCCTCGATGACGGCGTTTTCGATGCTTTCATCGCGATGGCCGAAAATCAGCGGCCCCCAGCTCTGGACGTAGTCGACATAACGGTTGTTGTCGACATCGATCAGGTAGGCGCCCTCCCCGCCGGCTATAAAGCGGGGAATGCCGCCGACACTTTTAAATGCGCGGACGGGGGAATTAACCCCTCCGGGGATCAGGGTTTGTGCTTTTTCGAATGCGGAAATAGAGTGCTCGATGCTCATCTGGATAATCCTGAAGAAGTTGTTTTGGCGTGATTATACCGTAACGGGTTGTTCAAACCCCAGCCGATACGATAAAATAACGAAAAAAATCAAGGTTTTTAATGCAATTTCACGTCGACGCCACCTGCGGCAACGCCCGTGCCTGCACCATCACCACGGCCCATTCTACGATACAGACCCCTATTTTCATGCCCGTGGGAACGGTTGGCAGCGTCAAAGCGCTCGATATGACCGACATGACCGACATCCTCGGAACCCAGATCATTCTCGCCAATACCTATCATATGTATCTGCGCCCCGGCGATGAAACGGTAAAACAGTTCGGCGGACTGCACGGTTATACCACCTATCCGAACAGCTTTCTCACCGACAGCGGCGGCTTCCAGGCATTCAGTCTAAGCGATATTTCCAAACCCACCGAAAGCGGAATCGAATTTCGCAGCCACATCGACGGCAGCAAACATTTTTTTACCCCCGAAAAAGTCATCGACATCCAAAACAACCTCGGCAGCGATATCATGATGATTCTCGACGATCTGGTCGCGCTCCCCGCAACCCAGGAGAGGATCAGAACCTCGATCGAGCGGACCACCCAGTGGGCCCGCCAGTCGATCGAATACCACCGTCACAACCAATCCAGGGGTATCGGGATCGATCAGAACATATTCGCCATTATCCAAGGCGGTACCGACCTTAATTTCCGGACCCGATCGGCCGAGGAACTCTGCGCAATGGATTTTGACGGGTTTGCGATCGGGGGGCTCTCGGTCGGTGAAGCGAACCAGCTGATGTACGATACGGTCGAGCATACCGCGCCGCTCATGCCCGCCGATAAACCCCGCTACCTCATGGGTGTCGGTACGCCCGAAGACCTTGTCGAAAACATCGAGCGCGGCGTCGACATGTTCGACTGCGTCATGCCGACCCGGAATGCCCGCAACGGTACCCTCTTCACGACGTTCGGAAAAGTCAACATAAAAGGGGCTGCCTACAAATTCGATTCGGCTCCGATCGATCCCGAATGCGACTGCTACACCTGCCGCCGCTACAGCCGTGCCTATCTTCATCACCTCTTCCGCTCTCGGGAAATCACATTTTTCCGTCTCGCCTCTTTGCACAACCTGCATTATTATCTGAGCCTTGTGCGCCAGGCGCGCGAAGCTATCATAGCCGGTACTTTCGGCGCATTCAAAAAGGAGTTCTATGCACGCAGACAATCTTAAACTCGGCGTCAACATCGACCACATCGCGGTCTTGCGCGAAGCCCGCAAAATCAACGATCCCGATCCGCTGATGGCACTGGGTATCTGTGCCCAAAACGGCGCAGACCAGATTACGATCCACTTGCGCGAAGACCGCCGCCATATACATGACGAAGATGCGCGCCGCATTATCGCGGCTTCACCGTTGCCCGTAAATTTGGAATGTTCGATCGATCCCGAAATAATCCGCATCGTTACCCGATTGCGCCCTCACCGCGCGACGCTCGTCCCAGAAAAACGGGAAGAAGTGACGACGGAAGGCGGACTCGACGTCATCGGGAAATACGATATGATATTAAATGCTATTAAAATGCTGCGTGAAGCCCAGATCGAAGTTTCCCTCTTCATCGATCCCACACATGAAGCCATCGAAGCTTCCGAACGTCTGGGAGCCGAATGGGTCGAACTTCATACCGGGAGCTATGCCAATATCTACGCCATGCGTTACAGTGCCCTTCCCCACTCTCATCATGCGATTCCCGAACTGCATCTTTCACGCAAAGAACTCGACAACCGTCTCGAAATGGCATACAGCGACATCGTCGACGCGGCCAATGCGGCCCGGTCGGCGGGGATGAAAGTGGCCGCCGGACACGGTCTGAATTACCATAACGTCTCCGCCATCGTCTCTATCGAAACAATCGAGGAACTCAACATCGGCCAAAGTATTATCGCCCGTTCCGTATTCACGGGGCTCGCTTCCGCCGTCAGCGAGATGAAAGCGCTATGCCGCCGCTAAAAACGCTGGCGATCAGCGTCGGCGATCTCAACGGCGTCGGTTTTGAAATCATCCTCAAAGCGCATACGCAGGTCAGGACTCTGTGCCGTCCTCTTTACTGTATCGACCGGCTTATGGCGGAACGCGCCGCCGCTTTGCTGGGGAACACTCTGCCTGATGATTTTGAATGCCAGAGTGTCGGTGAGTCTTTCGAAATCCGCCCCGGATGCGTGGACGCGACCAGCGGGCATTACAGCTACAATTCGTTCAAAGAGGCCGTCGAGCTGGCCAAAACAGGTACAGCCGATGCAGTTGTCACCCTTCCGATCCACAAAGAAGCATGGATGAGGGCGGGAATCGCCTATAAAGGGCATACCGACGCATTGAGAGATTTTTTCTCGCAGGATGCTATAATGATGCTCGGATGCGAGCAGCTTTACGTTGCCCTTTTTACCGAGCACATCCCGTTGCGCGAAGTTGCGGATCGTCTGGATTCCGAAAGCCTGATCGCGTTTCTGATCCGGTTTTACCGCAGTACCAAAGCACACAAAGCCGGTGTGCTCGGCCTAAATCCGCATGCGGGCGACCACGGGGTTTTAGGAGATGAAGAAGGCTTTATCGAAGAAGCGATCGAAGAGGCCAACCGCCGGATCGGACATGAGGTGTTCGAAGGACCGATTGTCCCTGATATCGCATTTACGCCCCGGTTCCGCGAACGTTACGGCTTTATCGTCGCCATGTATCACGATCAGGGACTCGGGCCGCTCAAAGCCCTTTATTTTGATGAAAGCATCAACGTTTCCCTGGGACTGCCGATCGTCCGCACCTCGGTCGATCACGGGACGGCTTTCGACATCGCCTACCAAAACCGCGCGTCGGTAACCAGTTATCTCAATGCCGTCAAGGCGGCGACCACCCTGCAAAGGTACCAGGAAAACGAATGAAGCACCGGATCGTCGCCGATATCGCCGCATTGCTGGATGAAATGCTCCCGCGCGACCTGTATGCTCACGATTTTACCGATGAACACTATCGAGCCCTTCTAAAAAAAATCGGGATCGATGAGAGCCTTGAGCAATTCAACGACAAAAAAGCGGCGATCCGCAAAGGGATCATTGAACACTTCGCCCGTACTTTTCAGCATGTAGACGTCGAGCTGACGCAACACACCTTCATTCTAAAAAAACAATACGCCGACCCTTCCCTGCCCGAATCGTTCGACCGGCTTGCCCATCGCAGCAATCTTCGCATCATCGATGTGTTCCGGAACAA
Organism: Sulfuricurvum sp. IAE1; assembly: GCF_004347735.1. Classification (NCBI taxonomy): domain Bacteria; kingdom Pseudomonadati; phylum Campylobacterota; class Epsilonproteobacteria; order Campylobacterales; family Sulfurimonadaceae; genus Sulfuricurvum; species Sulfuricurvum sp. IAE1. Next base: position 49,298 of record NZ_SLTI01000058.1, read on the forward strand.
ATCTCGGTTTCTCCCGGTTCCGTATCTCCTGTCGATCCCCGAAGAGATACGTCAGGAAATCATGCAGGAGTACCTGGACAAAAACGTTCCGATCGATACGGCAAGGGCCATTATCCGGCGGCAGATCACTTCAGTGTTCGACCTGTATGACCGTGACATCATCTTCTTCCTGCGCGGACGCATTTCGGTGCGCTATTTCACCCCTCCCAAAAAACTCGCCGACGGGGCGGACAAACGTTTTGCCGGGGAGTCGGTCGAGGAAATGGAAGCATTGTACCAGACCTATTTTCGCGACGGGGCATGGAAAGATATCGAGCCGATTCTGGGTGAAGCGATCTCTGAAAAACTGAATTTCTCGGTGATCGACAATGCTACGTTCACGCGTAACTTCATCCCCGTATTCCGGTCCATGATCGAAATTCTTCTGCTGGAGATTTTACCGGCCGAACATCGCGGAAAAATCGAAGGTTTTACCGGGTACGTCCTGCGCCAGACATTTCATCCGATTCTTCTGTACACTGCCAAAGTACTGCTTGAATTTGTCGAAAACAGGGATAAAAACGCCGAACAGTTCATCAAATATTTTTCCGAAGAGGTAGTTATCGACGCCAGCGGCAAAAAGATCCAGAAATACGCGATCGTTGACAGCAAACAACAACGATGGAACTATACGTCAATCCTCTCGATCATGATGCAGTATAAGCAGGCCAAACTCAAACTCGCCTCGCAAAAAGAGGCGATCACGGCCGCACAGGAGCGGATTGCCGAATGCGAAGCCGAAATCACCGTGGAGCGGAACCAGCGTTACAGCGTAATGGACCGGATCGCGGAACTCGAATCGATCATTGCCGACGGCGATTCACGGATCATGCAGCTAAAAAACAAGCTGGCCGACAGCACCTCTACGGCAAAAACCGACATTGCCCGCCTCAACGCGCAGCAAGACGAACTCCAAAAACGGAAAAAGAACGAAACGTCGCACCTCGAACTGGCCAACAGCAAATTGGCGAACAAAATGAACGAGCTGACTCGCCGCCAGAAAAAACTTGCAGATGAAAAGAAAGTGTTTCAAACCATCCTGGAACAGACGGCGAAACTGCGCGATACATACGAAATGCTGGCTGAAGCTCTTTCGGTGGTCCTGGCGAAACGCTGATACTTTAATCAGGAGAGACGGTTTCGGTAATCCTCGTAGCCGAATTCGTGCACGATCTTGAGTTCTCCCGTTTTCGTCCATATGGCCAGAGAAGGGAGCTTGATCCCGTTGAAGGTCGTATTTTTGACAAACGTATAATGGATCTGGTCTTCAAATACGATTTTATCCCCCACCTTCAACGGTTCATCAAACGAGTAATCCCCCATGATGTCCCCTGCCAGGCAGGTATTCCCGCCGAAACGGTAGGTGTAGGCTTTCTCGCCCGCCTCGCCCGAACCGCGCACCATAGCCCGGTAAGGCATTGCCAATGTATCGGGCATATGCGCTTCGGCCGAGGTATCGAGGATGGCAATATCCATACCGTTACGGACGATATCCAAAACCGAAGCCACCAGCGGCCCCGTCTGCCAGCCCACTGCTTCGCCGGGTTCAAGATAGACGGTAATGCCGTTGTGGCGCTCTCGGAACGAGCGAATCACTTCGATCAGCCGATCAACATCGTAATCAACACGCGTAATGTGGTGTCCGCCCCCGAAATTGACGTATTGCAAGCCGTCGATGAACGAGCCGAATTTCGATTCGAACGCTTCGAGCACCCCTTCGAGTGCATCGACGTTCTGTTCGCACAACGCATGAAAATTGAGCCCGTCAAGTTTGCTGAAGATACTCTCGTCGAAATTGGCAAGCGTCGTCCCCAACCGGCTGTACAGACCGCAGGGATTGTACAGGTCTACGGGACTTGAAGAGTATTCGGGGTTAACCCTGAGCGATACCTTGATTGAAGGATTGATCCGTTTGACACGTTCGTAATAGCGATGGAACTGCGAGGGAGAGTTGAAAACGATGTCGTCGCTGATGCGGGCAATCTCGTCGATATCCTCGTCTTTGAACGCCGGCGAATAGGTATGTACCTCCTTGTTCATCTTTTCTCGGGCAAGCTTGGCTTCATGAAGCCCGCTGGCCGTACATCCGTGAAGGTATTTTCCCACCTGATCGAACGTCGACCACATCGCAAAGCCCTTGAGCGCCAAAATAATTTTTGCACCCGACTCGCGCTGGACTCGATCGAGGGTCAAAAGGTTCCGTTCAAGGAGTTCCTCTTCGCAGATGTAACAGGGGGTATGGGGGAGGAGGGAAAAATCGATCGCCATCGCCAGATCCTTAAAAAAAGTGCGCAATTGTAGCATATCACACGTAAGCCGCATAGATTGGATTCCCACGGAGAGGGGGTATATACCGATTCGCCGCCATACGCTCGAAATTGATGTACAATGTAAAAACGGATTGACTTTCAAGAGGAGGCGCATCATGAGTTCCTCGATCTATGTACACGTTGCACGCGCAGCGATCCAATCGCGACTTGAAGGGTCGCATCTCGATAAAAACGTTTTTCTCTCCGACGAGCCGGCATTGGCACACAACGGTGCTTGCTTCGTCACACTCAACCTCCGCGGACGGCTGCGCGGATGCATCGGTTCGCTGATCGCCTACAGGCCTTTGATCGACGATTTGATCGCCAATGCGGAAGCCGCCGCGTTCCGCGATCCCAGGTTTCCCCCTCTTTCATCGGCCGAATTCGATGAAACGGATGTCGAAGTTTCCCTTTTGAGTGAACCCCGGCAAATCTATTATCGCGATGCCGACGATCTCAAAGCGATGATCCGTCCGCACATTGACGGGGTTATCCTGCGAAGCGGAAGCCATCAGGCGACTTTTTTGCCCCAGGTATGGGATGAACTGAATGATTTCAAGCGTTTTTTCGCTCAGCTGGGGCGTAAAGCCGCGCTGGGCGACAATCCCCTCTCCTACCATCCCGAAGTCTATGTCTATCAGGTCCGTAAATTCGCAGAGGAGGGTTGAAATGCAGTATTATCTCCCTAAAGACGGGCGTATTACCTGCCTGTTATGCCGACATTACTGTACCCTCAGCGAAGGGCAGATCGGCATGTGTCACGTCGAAAAAAATGTGGGCGGTCGCCTCGAATGCCTGGTTTACGGTCATCCGGCGGCGGTTCATATCGACCCGATCGAAAAAAAGCCCCTCTTTCACTTCCTGCCCCGCTCGTCAAGTTTTTCGCTCGGAACTATCGGATGCAATCTGCGTTGCCCGTTTTGCCAAAATTGGCAGATATCCCAAAGCGGCGACATCGATACTTCAATTACCCTTCCCCCCGAAGAAGCGGCACGTCTGGCCGCCGAGCGGGGTTGTGAATCGGTCAGCTACACTTACAACGAACCGGCCGTATGGTACCCTTATGCCAAAGATATCGGTACGGAAGCGAAAAAACGGGGGCTCAGAAACGTTTTTGTCTCCAGCGGATTCGAGTCCGATGAGGTTAGCCACGACCTCAAAGGGTGGCTGGATGCAACCAATATCGATCTCAAAAGTTTCGATCCGCTCTATTATCGAAAAACCCTAAAAGCATCTCTTGAAGGGGTTCAGGAGACCCTCAAGACAATGGTTCGGCTGGGGATCTGGGTCGAAGTCACCACACTGATCGTTCCGGGGCATAACGACAAAGAACACGAATTGCGCGGCATCGCCCGTTTTATCGCCGAAGAACTCGGCCCCCACGTCCCGTGGCACATCAGTGCTTTTCATCCCGACTACAAAATGAACGATACACCGCCCACATCCGTTTCTTTGATGGAAAAGGTACGGCAGTGGGGAAAAGAAGCGGGTCTGTATTACGTCTATCTGGGAAACGTCCCTCGCGCCGCCCAGACGCGATGCCCCGAATGCGATACACTGCTGATCGAGCGGTTCGGATTCGATACGACCTATTTTGCTTTGGATGACGGGCATTGTCCGCACTGCCGTCGCGCTATTGAGGGGGTATGGAAATGAAACTTCGCACCATGAGCGTCTCGGGAAGCTTTTACCCCTCTTCAGCCGGGGAAATCGTTGCAATGATCGACCGGTTCAACGCCATTTTAGCCGAACATCCCGAAATCGAAGAACGTTATAACGCATTGACCGGGCGTGCCGTGATCGTACCGCATGCGGGATGGGTCTATTCGGGTTTCACCGCCAACATCGCCCATCGCATTCTCGCACAATCGGGTATCGATACCCTCCTCGTCATCGGTCCTTCCCATCGGGTCGGATTTGAAGGGGCCAGCCTTTGTACCTACGAACACTATCAGACGCCGCTGGGCGAATTGAACATGGATACCGCATTGATCGACGCTTTGCGCGGGAAATTTTCCCTTGCCTGTTTACCGGAGGCACACCGCGAGCACAGTACCGAAGTACAGATGCCGTTTATCAAACACTATCTGCCTCATGTACGTATCGCCGAACTCGTCTACGGGCATGCCCATCCCTCAGCGATCGCTCCGGTGATCGAATACGTCCTTGGGGTGAAAAACAGCGGTGTCGTCATCAGTACCGATCTAAGCCACTACTACACCCTCGAACATGCCAAACGGCTTGATGCAGTATGCCTTGAAGCGATCCGGAGCGAAAATCCGTCGCTGCTTCATCGCGGATGCGAAGCGTGCGGAATCGTCGGCGTCGAAGCGATGCTCGACGTCGCTCGGCGCAAAGGTCTTGAAAGCGTCCTGCTCGATTATCGTACCAGCGCCGACGCGAGCGGCGACCGCTCGCGTGTCGTCGGTTACGCCAGCGCCCTTTTCCGTGGCGTTTAAGCGCTTAAGCACGAAAACAAATCTTCGCTTAAAGTACTTTTCCCTACAATCTATCACAAAAAAATATAATAAAACGGATCGGACGGATGGATACTTACATTGGCAGACAGCCGATTTTCGACACGGACGGCAGATGCATCGCATACGAGCTGCTTTACCGCAACGCGATCGATTCGGCAGGAGCCCATTTCAGCGACGACGGCAAGGCGACCGCGCGTGTGATGATCAATCTTGTCCACAACATCGGCCTTTCAGCGATCATCGGTGAGCGGCTTGGCTTTATCAACGTGGACGAAAACATCGTCATGAGCGACCTGATGCATTCGCTGCCCAAGGAGAAATTCGTTTTCGAAATTCTCGAATACACCCGTGTCACTCCCGAATTCATCGATAAAGTTGCCGATCTGCACGCGATGGGATACCGTTTTGCGCTGGACGATTTCAGCTGCGCGAACGAAAACATCGACTATTTCCGGCGTTTGTTCCCCTACGTCGAGATTGTCAAAATAGACCTTCTGGCAACCGATTACGATCATATCGAAACAATCGTCGAAAAATTCCGCGACTATAACGTCAAACTGCTGGCCGAAAAAGTAGAGGACATCGCTGTGTTCGAACGGTGTTCAAAAGCGGGATTTTACTATTTTCAGGGCTATTTTTTCGAAAAACCGACAGTTATCGCGGGCAAAAAAATCGAACCTTCGGTGGCCAACGCGCTGGATCTGATCAATACCCTCCATGCGAGCGACGACATTCACAAGGTATGCGAAAAATTCGCGCTGTGTCCCGAGCTGACCTATAACCTTCTGCGCTACATCAATTCGGCGGAATTTAATTTTCACCAGGAGATCACGAGCGTCCGCCAGATTCTGCAGATGCTTGGTCCCTCACGGCTTCGTTCATGGCTGGGTCTCTTTTTATATTCGGATGCCGAAGACCGGCGTTTCAGCGAAGCGATCATCGAAGCGGCGAAATTCCGGGCCAACCTGATGTATCGCCTCGTCCATGCCCACGGGCGTCCGGAAATGGCGGATGAAGCGTTTTTGACCGGTAGCCTCTCCCTGATCGATACGTTCTTGCAAATGAGCATGGAAGAGGTGATCGACAATATCCAGTTACGCGAATCGACCACCGACGCTCTGCTCAAACGCGAAGGGTACCTCGGAAAATTTCTCTCCATCGCCGAAAAACTGGAGACAAGTGAAAAAATTCATACGCTGATCGACAACCTGGCACCGAAAATCAACCTGACACCCGGCCGTCTGTACGCAATTTACACTGAAGCGCTGAACAATAATACTTTTGAAAAATGATCCGGCACCACGCCGCGTGAGAGCGTATCAGATAGATAATCTATCTGATACATGAAGCGGAAGAAAAATTAAACGTCCATCTCGATAACGTTCCAGGGGAGTCCCTGGGTGTTCATCTCGTCCATGAACGGATCGGGATCGAGCTGTTCCATGTTAAAGACGCCTTTCCCGCTCCAGACCCCCTGGACCATCAGTTTTGCACCGATAACCGCAGGAACGCCGGTCGTATACGACACGCCTTGCGATTTAACCTCACGATAGCACTCTTCGTGGTCTTTGACCTGATAAATGTAGATTTTCCGTTTTTTGCCGTCTTTGAGACCTTCGGCGACAATACCGATATTGGTTTTTCCTTTGGTGCGCGGTCCGAGCGACGCAGGGTCGGGAAGCAACGTTTTCAAAAACTCGATCGGTACGATCTTCATTCCCTGGTGTTCGACCGGCTCGATCCCCAGCATCCCGACGTTTTCAAGGCAGCGCATGTGGGTAAGGTAGCTTTGGCCGAACGTCATGAAAAAGCGGATCCGCTTGAGCCCTTTAATGTGTTTGACGAGCGATTCCATCTCTTCGTGATAGAGAAGATAGCTGTCTTTCGGGCCCACTTCGGGGTAATCCCATACCTGCATGATCTCCATCGGTGCGGTTTCGATCCACTCGCCGTTCTCCCAGTAACGCCCTTTTGCACTCACTTCGCGCAGGTTGATCTCGGGGTTGAAGTTGGTCGCGAACGGATAGCCGTGATCGCCAGCGTTACAGTCGAGGATGTCGATGGTGTGGATCTCGTCGAAATAGTGTTTCTGGGCATACGCACAAAAAACGTTGGTCGCACCAGGGTCGAATCCGCTGCCCAACAACCCCATGATTCCCGCTTCTTTAAACTTTTCATCGCGGGCCCACTGGAGTTTATACTCGAATTTGGCCTCGTCCGGGTGCTCGTAGTTGGCGGTGTCGAGATAGGGGGTTTTGGTCGCGATACACGCATCCATGATTGCCAGATCCTGATACGGAAGCGCAACGTTGATAAGGATGGCCGGATTGTATTTTTGGATGAGAGCGATCACTTCGTCGGTCTTGTCCGCATCGACGGTATCGATTTCGATCGCACCCGCGGGGAGTTCGCTTTGGATCTCTTCACACCGCTTGAGAGTACGGCTTGCCAAAATGATCCGATCGAAAATGTGGTTGTTCATGACACATTTGTGTGCCACTACGCGCCCTACTCCGCCGGCGCCGATAATAAGTGCTGTTGCCACGGCTTATCCCTTTGTAAAAAAATATCGAAAATTATAGAGAACAATCACTTACGATTGGGTTACGGACGGCTTAGAGGCAAAATGCGTCCAGCAAAACGAGCCCCCAAACGAATCCAAGCATCGCCAGCGACAAAAAAACCAGCGCTGCTCCGGCGTCTTTGGCTCTTTTGGCCAGTTCATGGTGCTCGAACGTCACCAGGTCCACGGTACGCTCGATAGCGCTGTTGATGATCTCGGCGATGAGCGGAACGAAGAGTGAGACGCTCAGGATCGCGCTGTGGACAAACGAAAGGGGTAAAAACCATGCGACAGCCATCCCCCATCCGAACAACAGGAGCTGGAGACGGAACGATTTTTCATTTCGGGTCACTTCGGCGAGACCGCTCAATGCGTAACGCGTATTTTTGAACAGGGTGTATTCAGGCTTGTTGAGTGCCATAATTCTCCTTTAATCGTGTAAGAGCATTATACACCGTATGCGGATCGGTATCGATCGGCAGCGGCTCTCCGTATATGATCCGGACGTTACGGCGGAACCATCCGGCCGAAGGGACATACCGCCCTTTGCTGCGCGAAAAGAGACTGCCGTAGATACCGTCGATATAAAACGGAACTATTACGCCCCCTTCGGCAGAGGCAATGGCACGGTAGCCGGGGTATATGGTCCCGATCTCTCCGTCAGGGCTGATCGAACCTTCGGGAAATATCCCGACAATTTCGCCGTTTTGAAGACGCTTCCTGGCATTTTTAAACGCTTCTTTCGCCCCGTTTTGGGAGACGGGGATCACTTCCCCCAGTTCCATGATCGGCCGAATGAACCGTTTTCGGTAGATCGAGCGTTCCATCAGGTAGCGGATGCGGCGTTCCACCCCAATCTGGACCAGAATCCAGTCGATCCAGCTGACATGGTTCCCCAGCAGCAGCACGGCCCCGTTTTTGGGTATGTTGTGGGTATGAACGGGAATGACGTTGTAACGCAGGGCCAGGAGATTTTCAAAAATAAGCCATAGAAAATAGTCTTTGTAACGCCCCGTTACCGCATAGGTCAAAACGGCTGACACGCCGAACATCGCATAAAAAAGAGTCACTGAATCCCATCCGGCATAGGCGAACAGGGTCGTCAGAATCAAAAACGAGGTCATAAACAGGTTCTGAACCCAGTTATTTCCGGAGAGAATATAGGCCAGGTGGGGCTGCGGAGCCTTCATCTGGATCAGCGAGTTGAGTGAAACGATCATCATCGCACCTCCGACACCGAATCCGAAAAAAACCGCCCCGATAATAAAAAGATTATGGGTCAGCGGCAAAATTGCCAGCATCACCGTCATTTTGAGCGCCCCGGCGACGATCAGCCCTTTGTGCAGATAGTGACGTGACATTCTCGAGGCGAAAAAAGAGCCTGCGATGATCCCGAATGCGGCGAGTGCCATCAGCCCCTGCACCACGATCGTATTGTCTATCCCCAGCGTCCGCTTGGCGTACGCGCCGAACGCGGCGAGAATAACCTGCGAAATCGACCAGAACAGTGAAAGATAGACGATCGCGTCGAAAATCTCCCGTTTGCGCCGCATCAGCCGCCAGTTCTTGCGAAGATAATAGCCGTTTAGATATTTTTTAATATCAAACCGTGTGCCAGAAGATGTGCCCTTATTTACCAAGCGCGCCGTCATCCAAAACTCGATCATGCTTCCCGCGACGAGCAACCATCCAAGAGGGGCTATCTGGCGCAGTATGTCGGCTTCGTCCCGATACGGAGAGCTCAGCGAGGTCTCAAACAAAACGGTGTACGCCATGATCCCCGAGAGGATCGCAACGGTCGTGGAGGACTGTACGAGCGCGTTAAGCGGGGCGAACCCCTTCTCTCCGGCAATCTCCTTTATATAGCCGTATTTAGCGGGAGAATAGATCGCACTTTGTGCGGCCAGGATGAGGGTAAGGACAAACGATGCCCAAAACCACCCCTGATAATAGCTGTACGTAATGAGCAAAGTGATAAAAACCGCAGCGAGCGCACCGTAACGCATCACCGATACTTTTGAAAAACGGTGTGAAATGTAGCCTGAGGGGGTATAAAGAAAAATGAACGGCAGAAGAATCAGTGCATTGAGAATCGCCGTATAGACGATTTGCGTCTGGTCGTCGTATATTTTGAAAACGGTGTTTTGGATGATGATTTTGTGCCCGAGGTCGGTGAAGGCATTGAGAAACAGTGCCAGGGTATAGGGAAATACCCCGGGGGTTTTCCATATTCCCCTCATTGGGCGAGTACCGTGCTCCATCCCTCGTAATAGCCGTGTTGTTCGAGTGCGGCGTCAAACAATACCGCGGTCGTCTCTTCGACCTGTTCGGGAGTTACGGGCTCGGTTTTAACCAGTACGGCGCCGTAGGCGTAATCGCTCTCGTTATCGCCGACCTCCTCCTTGAGTGAAAACCCGTGCGACGACAGAGACGAAACCACCCGCTCCAGAGCGCTTTTCGTCTGAAAAAAGAGATAATGTTCGACTTCACGCGCGATCGTGTGGTCGTCCCCGGCTTCTTCGAGGGCTTCGAGGGTATGGCGGTTCTGAATACGCAACAGTGCATAGGCATCGGGATAGAGGCGTTCGAGATACATTTCCCACTTCGTATCCCTCGATGCCCCCCGTTCGTAGGCAAATCCGCCGTGTGCGCTCATAACCTCCGAACTTAGGTTTTCGAACCGCTTGGCATCCGGAGCGTAAAAATAGAGTTCGATCCACCCTTCCTTACTCAACGAACCGGCGAAAACGGCGTCAAGTTCCGTTTGAAGCTTGTTTGCCAGTTCTTCGCGGAAACGGACGAAACCCTCTTCTGCGGGATCGGAAGCTTTGACAAAAAGCCATAGGAGCCAGCTTCTCTCAGGTTGCGGGGCGCTTTCGGAGAGTTCCATGTTGACGTCGCAGCGGAATGGGATCTCCTCTTCGTCGGTAAGTTCGTAAAATTCGATCATCGATAACCTGTCTGTTTTTTCGCCATTATAGAGTCTTTATTCTTGATTTTCACCGACATAGCTTTTGTGCAGCTTCACTTTTCCGGCGAGTTCTTGAATGTTTCGCGTATCTACCGGAGCCGATTTGTATTGTTCGAGCGACTGGGACAGCAGTTTCAGCCCTGCGGTGACTTCGGATGAGAGGTTTTCGAAGTGTTCGCGCGTAAATCGGCTGTCGCTGCGGGAGTACGATTCGAGTGTGACGATCAACTCGGCGAGTTTTCCTTTGGCAGCGACGAACTCTTCGTAGAGCGAATGTGCCGATACGAAAAGCGACGATAGCGGTTTGAACGAATCGGAAAGTTCTTTGGACTGCTGCGTGATCTCGCGTAACTGTTTGGATGAAAGGACCATTTGCTGCATGATCAGCTCGCTTTGTTCGCGGGAGCCCTTGAGGACGGCATCGTTTTCCATGAGCGCGGTGGCGATCGATTCGCTTTTGATCCCAAGGGCATGGATCTGCCGGCCGAACTCGTGAACGATTTTTTCAAGCTCGCGCCGCAGCACCCCGATAGCGTATTCGTCCGGTCCCGAAGACGCGATGCGTTCCAACCGGGCATGGACCTCTTCGAGCGATGCGGAAACCTCTTTGTGAGCGTCGCAGTTGATACCCAGCGCATTTTTGAGCTGGTTGAAATGGTCCTGCTCCGCGATTCGGAGCAGATCGATATGGCGATGAATGATATTGTCCAGCCCCGGCAGCTCGGTCAGGGTAAACTCTTCAAATTTTTCAAGCGTCGTATGTTGCTGAGCCAGAAGCGTCTCGAGTTTCGATACAAAAAGCTTCTGATTGGCCTGGATCACGTTCAGCGCTTCGATCTCTTCTTTAAAAAGGATGCGCAACTGTTCGTGAGTCGAGTCTTCCATCCGTGCAACCGTTTCGAGGCGGCGCGAAGAATCGTCCAGAGAGCGTCTGAGGCTGTCGACCTCCTGGCTGAGCGTGTATATGCGCAGTGCATTTTCGCGTTCCGACGCTGCGGCGGAGCTGCGGCTCAAAACGCTCATGACTGCCGACAAGAGAATACCGACACCCACCAAAAGAAGCGATTCTTTGAGAACGTCCAAAGCGTTCGGCACCGTCGCATAGACGATGAAATGAAACATCGCCCCCGCGGCACCCAGCCCTAACACCACGGGCGTATAATTGATTTTATGGCCGTCTTTGTAAATCGCCGTATGCCGCAAAAACAACAGGGAAATCAAACCGATCGTAATGATGATGTCGATATCTGCCATACTATCCCCTTTTTAGCCGATCAAACGCAAAATTTCCGAAGGTTCACGCGCGATCGGATGCGCATCGGCGATCGCGGCAAATCCCCAGGCTGCGAATACCGCTTCGATTCCCGCATTGCAGGCCGCTTCCATGTCTTTTGCATTGTCTCCGATCATCCAAGCACGATCCGTACCCGGACGGTATCCACAATGATCGAGATGCCGGCGGATCATCTGCGGATGAGGTTTTGGCTGCTCTACGTCGTCCGCGCCGACGATCAGTTCAAAATACCCCTCTAGTCCCAGATGGGAGAGCATCCGGCGCGCGAACATCCCAGGGGCGTTGGTCGCCACCCCCATCCGCGCATTTGCCCCGCGCAGGGTTTCGAGGACCTCGATGATCCCGTTGTAAGCGCTGACATTCTTGATGCACTGATCGTAATAATGGCTTTCGAAAAGTTCTTTCGCTTCAGGCTCATAGAGGACGGTACCGTAAAAAATCTCGGCCAGGTTCCGGCTCGGGGCGTTGATCGCATCGACCACGGCCTGTACGCTCATCGGTGAGAGCGCATAACGTTCCTGCCGGACGTAATTGACCGAATGGGTGATGTCATTCCCCGAATCGATAAGCGTTCCGTCCATGTCGAAGATAACGATTTTCTGCATTTACTTCATTTTTTCGTACAGTTCGACGAGCGCCTGAACGAACATGGGATGATCGTTGGGGCAGCGGGATACGCGGTACTTTTCAAACCCCAACTCGTGTGCGATTTCGGCATATTCGATCGAAAGTTCGAAATCGGTTTCGGAATTGTCGATCGTGAAAGCGATAGGAACGATCAGCACTTTTTTGTTCTCCATCGATTCGAGCATTTCACCCAGGGAAGGTTCGAGCCATTTCATGGGGCCGACTTTTGACTGATAGGCCAGGCGGACGTTTCTAAAATCAAGACCTTCCGTCTCCATCAACTCCCTGATCAGTTTGACGTGTGCGATAACATGGCGCTGGTAGGGATCACCCTCGTCCACCACTTTTTGGGGCAGCCCGTGCGCCGAAAAGACGATGTCGTACTCGCGGGGATCCGATCCCGCCAGCGCTTCGCGGATCCGCTCGACAACGCAGCGGTTATAGGTCGCATGGGCGAAAAAATGTTTGATCTCGCTGAAAATGACGTTCCAGCCGATCCGGTGGGCCGTACGTTCGAAATCTTCCAGCGAGGAGAGGGTCGTCGTCGTCGAATACTGCGGATAAAGGGGGATGAGATATGTTTTTTCAACCCCGGCCGATTTGAGCCGTTCGCATACCTCTTCGGCCAGCGGCGGTGTATAGCGCATCGCGAAATCGACAATCACGTCATTGCCTACGGCCTGTTGCAGTTTCTCGCACAATGAACGCGTATGCCCTACCAACGGTGACTTCCCGCCGATACGACGGTAAATTTCTTGGGATTTTTCGGTACGGGTCAGCGTAATCATCCCCGCTATGAATTTTCGAAGAAGCGTGCTTTTCGTCCGTATAATGTTCGGATCGTTGAACATGTTTCGTAAAAACATCTCCACTTCTCCAAGGTTGTTGGGGCCGCCCATATTAAGCAGTACGATTGCTTCTTTCATCCGTTTTCCGTCTGTTTTTGAAGAAAGTGTACCATAACGGCATGCTGATTTTCGGGATCTATAAAAAAAATAAAGAATTTTGGTTTATAATGGTCTCAGCACACAACGCAGCAGGAGGTTGGATGCTCGGTAAATGGACACTTTTATCGCTTGCAGTATTGACTTTTACAGCACATGCCGAATCGCAACGGCGTGAACCTTCCCTCTTTTTGGGATACGAAAGAGACCTCAAAAAATCGATCGAATCCGAAAAAGAGGAAACAACTGCTTTTATCAAAAATCCGCTGCCTCCCGTATCGGTGGTCAAACCCGCCGTCCCTGCCGTTCCCGTCGTTAAAGCCGTAGTAGCGCAGGATGTATCGATGCCGATACTCAAAAATGCCAAAGTCGAAACCGACGAAATCGGACATGAGGAGAAACCTTTCCTCGTCGTGTCGAAACCTGCCCCCGCAACCTCCCCGAACCTTTGCCCCGACGAGAAAAAACCTGCTGCCGTTTCCTCCAAAGAAGGAGGGTCGATCGTCAAAAATCTTAAAAATGCAAAAGAGAAAGTTCTCTCCAAAGCCAAAGAATTTCTCGGGACGCCCTACGGCTTCGGCAATAAATCGGGGATGCAGACCGATTGCTCGGGATTCACGCAGCAAGTTTACAGCCAGTTCGGGATTTCGCTTCCGCGGAGTGCGGCCGAGCAGGCCCAGCTGGGAATGAACGTCGATCCTTCCGATTTGCAGGTGGGAGATCTTCTCTTTTACCGTACCTACAAATCCGATCCCTCGCACGTGGCGATCTACGCCGGCGACGGCAAGATCATCCATGCCTCCTATACGGCCAAAAAAGTGCAGTACGACTCGATCGACAAAGATTATTACAAACAGCGGTTCCTCTACGCCAGACGCCTGGCCTTCAACGAATCGCAGTCGAAGTAAACGCATGTCATCTCTCTATTCAACCCTCGACAAACACTGGCTCTGGAAAGAGGTTCATACCAAACTCGCGATCTCTTCCCCCGCCTATTCGTACTGGAACGACACCCGCCATATAAAGCTGGGACGTTATGTCTTCATTGAAAAAAACACCCTTCCTGCCAGATATGCCCACATCCAAGAGGAGCTGACCGACCTCTCGGGATACCTTCCGACCCAGTATGCGGCAACGCAGCTGGGGATCGACAACCACATCTTCGCCTACAAAAAAATGCGTTTGTACAACCAATTCGAATACACGTTCGTCAACGGGATCAAATTCGTCAACATCAAACGCTTTTTTCTCGAGAACGGGATCAAAATAACCAAAAACAGCTACGTCCATCTCGCCCGGCTCGATGATCTGATCATCACTCCCGACTGCCGCTTTTACCGCGTTGACGATGCCTACGGCGTCGTCGTTTACGACTGACGTTTCATACGACGCAGAAAAAAACGGGCGGGAGAAAGCGAAGGGTCGATTTCACGCCCCGAAACGATATGCTCGCATATCCGCCTGGCCAGGTACGGTGCCAGGACGAACCCGTATCCTCCCGACCCGTTAATCATCCACACATTCGGATAAAAGACGCACGTTTGGACATTCGGTTTTTCTCCGCTCTTTTCGCAAACGCTCGACGATTCATCCACCAATTCTCCGGCGATCGGGTAGTAATCGTGCGTTCCCGAACGCAGCCCCGTGTAATCTCTCACAACCCGGACGTTATCCAATTTCAATGTCCGGGCCGCTTTCTCCATCAAAGCGGCCCTTCCCGCCTCGATATCGTATGTCTCTTTTCCGAAAGGGTCAAAATGGACGTCGTGCGTAGCGCCGATGGCAACCGTTTCCGACGACAAAGTCGGTGAAATCGATACATGATGGTGGAGAATGCACGGAACTTCGGTGTCGGTTTGCACGTCGATACGATGTCCCCATATCCCCCTCAGTTTGATCGAATCGCCGCCCAGGATTTTAGGATAGGCTCCGGTTGAGAGTATCATGTGTACCCCCCGCAATTCACCGATATGCCACAGCCCGTCCTGATAAACCGGATCGCTTGCCTCAAGAGAATAAAAATCGCTCCCTTCTGCCATGGCACGGCATACCCCCTGCGCATCGACGACGGCTCCGCGTTCGAGATAAATCGCTTCATTTTCCAGCGCTTCAGGAACCACCATCCGGCGCAATGCATCGGGAACCTCCGTGAAAGAAAGAGCGGTCGTACTTTTATAGGCGGCAAGCTTTTCGGATTCGGATGCTGAATTGGCAATGTGGAGCAAGGGACGCACAAGGGTCTGCTGCGGAAAGTGTTGAGAATAAAAATCGAGAGCTTCGGCATGTGCGGCGGCGACGATCTCTTTGAGAGGGCCGCTTTTCGAAAACTTCGGGGAGATAAAGGCCCCCGCCGCCCCGCTCCCCCCCTGCGCGATCCCGCTGCGGTCGATCAGGGCAACCCGCAATCCGGCACGGTTCAAAAACCAGGCACAGCTGCAGCCGTTGATACCCGCACCGACGATCAGAACGTCATAGGGTGATGTTTTTGATGTCGGCAATCGCGTAGATCTCGCGGTAGATCATTCCGACCAGCGCTTTACGGTTGGCCCGGACGTTCAGGTCTTCGGCATTGACCATCACATTGTCGAAGAAAAGGTCCAGCGGCGCTTTGAGCCCGAACAACGCATCGAGGCGCTCTTCGACGCTCGTGTAGTCTGCAGCGATCACGGATGAAGCCGCAGTGTACAATGCGCGCTCGGCATCATTCTCGAACAAAGCGGCATCGACGCTGAACGCTTTGTCCATCGCTTCGTCTTTGAGAATATTGCTGACCCGTTTGAACGTCGAAAATGCGTCGACGAAAGAATCGGACGACGCGATCGAAGCGACGGCCCGTATCTTGCGGTCTATGTCGATGATATCGAGATTGACCGATCCCTCTTTGGAGACAACCGAATGAATGATCGAGGGGTTGATGTCGGGATAAGCGCCGGGCAGACGTTCGACGACGAACGCTTCGATATTTTTAATGTAATCGGTGTTGGCGGGATAAAGCTGCGCGACCGACGGACGGCGGATAAATTCGCCGATATTCAATGGGACGGCGTGTTTGAGCGCAATCGCGATGATCCCGTTGACGGCCCGACGCAATGCGAAGGGATCGCGCGAACCGGTCGGGATCTCGCCGATACTGAACATACCGATCAGGGTATCAAGTTTCATGGCGATATTGACGACGGCGCTGAGCGGAGTAGTGATCTCTTCTCCGCTAAAACGGTACTGTTCCTTGATCGCATCGGCGATTTCGGCATTGTCGTTCGGATAGAGGCTGCGATAGTAATACGATCCCATCAGTCCCTGAAGCTCTGTAAATTCGTACACCATTTCAGACATCAGATCGGCTTTGGCGAATTCGACCGCTCGTACCAGTGACGTTTCATCTACGGCGACGCCGTGTGCCGAACACGTCTGTGCGAGCTCGGATACGATTTTTTTCTCACGCTCGATCTTGTCGGCAAGCGTTCCCAGGCCGTTCATAAAAACGACTTTCTCCAGCCCTGCCGTACTCAGCCCTTTTTTGAGGTCGTTACGGTAGAAAAACAATGCGTCCGACAAACGGGGGCGGAGGACCCGTTCGTTCCCTTCGACCACTTTGCTGAAATCCTCGGTCAGCGCGTTGGAGACGACGACGAAAGCGTTGATGAGTTTTCCGTCTTTGAACACCGGAAAATAGCGCTGGTGTTCTTTCATCGACGTAATGATGACTTCAGGCGGCAGTTCGAGGAAGTTTTCATCGAATTTTCCGACGAGCGGGGTCGGATATTCGGTGATCGCGACCACTTCGTCAAGCAGATCGGCGTCTACTTCGATCGAGATGCCGTGCATTTTTTCGAGTTGCGCGAACTGGTCAAGAATCCGTTTGCGGCGCTCTTCGGGAAACAACAGGACGGATCCCGATTTCAGAATATCGAAATACGACTGGATCGAAGCGACCGGTTTGGGTTCGAAGTGGCTGATACGGTGGACATGGGTGAACGGTGCGGAACGAACGCCGAAAAGTTCGGCTTCCACCTGCTCTTCACCGAGCATGACGTTGAGCCAGCGGATCGGGCGGATAAAACTTTCGGTATTGCTTCCCCAGCGCATCGATTTTCCGAAGCTGAGGCTTTTGATCCATGTCTCGATCATCGACCCGAGAATCTGGGCACTAGGACGTCCCTGCAACGTCCGAGCGTAATACAGCACCTCTTTCCCCCCTTTCTCGGCACGCGAAAGCTGATCGAATTCGACGCCGCATTTTTTCGCAAATCCCAGAGCCGCAGGCGTCGGGACACCGTCTTTGAGTGCGATTTCAACCGGTGCACCGAAAAACTCTTCGGTCCGGTCATCCTGGGCCGTCTTGAACTCGCGGTGCCACAGCACGAGGCGACGGGGCGTATAGTAAAATTCAAACTCGCCCATGAGCGCGTTTTTTTCGAGCACGGCAGCCCATTTTTTTTCGATTTCGTTCAGTTCTTTTAGGAGGGGAACCGCCGGGAGCTCCTCAACACCGATTTCAATCAAAAGAGGTTTTAGCATTGTTGTAGTCCGTCATCATTTTTAAAAGGTCGATTTTACCGCCCCGATGGTTAAAAACCGCTGTTGCTTTGGTAAAAATTAATTCAGAGATAAAGTATCCGATTTAGGGAGGTTTAAAAGTTTAGGGATGTACAATGCCTCCATTCAATCAATACCAGAAGGAATCATTCATGCCAACAATTAACCGTTACGTTGATATCAGTACCGTAGACCGCGAAGCGAAAAAAGACTATATCGATCGCCATTCTCCGTTTATCCACTGTGCCGCCACGGCGAAAAAAGGGGAAAAATTCGCCGTTACCGTCAAAATGGGGAACGAATACTCGCATCCTGACGATTTCGATCACTACATCGCCAACATCGCCCTCTACAACGGAGAGACTCTTCTCGCCCGTGCCGATTTCGTCCCCGGAACGCTCGGAAACGAAAAAAATCACGCCGAAGTGACGTTCAACATCGTCCCGACGGGTAAAAAACTCACCCTCGTAGCCCACGGCTACTGCACCAAACACGGTGTGTGGGAATCTACTCCGGTCGAAGTAGAAGTGGAAGAAACTTCTTCATGCTGCGGCGGCGGACACTGTTCATAAGCCATCATTAGGGAGCTGATCTTTTAGCTCCCTTTAACCCCCTTTCCTTTATACTCTTCCAAAACGTGAAAGTATCAACGCCGTGGACTCCTATCAAAATCTTGCACTGCTCGAAAATCTCTATCGCCTCAAAGCGCTCGGATACCGTTACGTCGATCCTCTCATCCCCAATTTCCAGACTCCCGCGAATACCCTGCCGGATTCTCTTTCGACCCTCAAAGGAACCGTCGAGCGCTGTTTCCTGTGCGATCTGAGCAAATCCCGCCGTCAGAGCATGAGCGGTTTCGGAAATGCACGGGCACGTGTCATGTTTGTCGATGCTTACGTTTCGGCTGCCGAAGACGAATCGGGGGAATACTACACGGGACGCTCGGGCGCGATGTTGCGGGACATGATTGAAAAGGTTCTGATGCTGAACACCGAAGAGGTCTATTTTACCCATGCGGTCAAATGCAAACCGTTCGGCTTCCAGCAGCCCTCCCAGAGCGAATGCAACAGCTGCCTCCCCTATCTTGCCAGACAGATCGAGATCATACGTCCCCGCGTTGTCGTCGCACTGGGCCCCGATGCCTACGAGCTCGTCACCCGTGAAAGCAAAGATTTCGAACGGGTACGGGGGACTACCGTCGACATGGGCGGCTATTCGGTCATTCCGATGTATCACCCTTCTTTCCTGATACGGAACCCTTCGATGAAAAAAGAGGCCCTGCGCGATCTGCAAACCATCAAGGCGCAACTCTCATGAAAACGATCTGTTTCGTCATCGTCTGGTTTTTCGTATCGATCGCCGCCTATGCTCAACCGCTCACCACCGCCAAAACACTTGAAATTTCCCCCTCTTCGCCGAGTGCCGAGCACCCGCCTCCCTCCGTCGCCAAAATTGCCGTCCTCACCGCTCCCAAAGTTATCGGCCGCTATTCGCAATCGATATTCAACGTCGCCCTGGCCACTACCCTTGGCATCACCCCTTCGGGATGCGAAATACGCCATTTTACCGTTCCCGATGAATCACCCGAGTCCCTGCGAAAGGCTCTCGATGAGATCCGGGCGGAAGGTACCCGCGCCGTTCTGGCACCGCTCACCTCGACGGGGACGAAAAACCTGCTGAGTTTGAATACCGATCTGAATATCTTTGTCCCGACCGTCCACAAACGCGATTTCTCCGATGCCCCCGCAAACATCGTATTCGGCTCGATCGACTATGTCCGCCAGATTGAAGCGCTCCTCCCGCACATGTCCGATTCGATCGCCGTGTTTTACGACGATTCCGCCGTTGGAAAACAACTCAAGGCCTCGACCGAAGAGGTCTTTGTCACCTATAAGGGGGCCAAGAAAACCTTTACCGCCTACGCCGTCGATCCCAAGGGGGACAACATCGTCTCCCATCTTTCCAAACCGGCCCAATTCAACAAAAAAAGCATCATATTTCATGTCCCCGTCGTCAAGAGCTCACTGTTGGCAGCCCATATGACATTCACCGGGGTCAAGGAGCGAAATATCCTCTCGACGCAGATCAATATCGACCCAAACCTTCTTCATCTGACCCAGTATCATGATCGCAAAAACATGATTATCGCCAATTCTCTCGTCGAGTTTCCCCCCGAAATCTACGCTTCCAACGCCTTGATGAACAACGATATCGCCTTTGACTGGGTCCATTACGCTTCGAGCGTCGGAGTCGATTATCTGGTTTCGGAACTTAACGGCACGCCGCGCTTCTATACGATGCGCATCGTCAACAACCAGGTGATCTATCCGATCGAACTTTTACGCCCGAAGGAGTCCGGATTTGAGCCGCTTCGACCCTAGTCTGCTGCAAGGAGGGATCTTCAGCCACCTCTCACCGCAGCAGATCGAGATGATTGAAACCATCAGTTCTCTCAAGCGCTACGATAACGGTGAGATCATTTTTTATGAAGGTGACGAAAGCCGCCATTTCCATCTTCTGCTCGAAGGAGAAGCCAGCGTATTCAAAACCTCCGCTTCGACCGAAACGATCGTCGTTCACCGCTTTCGCGCCCCATCGCTGATCGCCGAAGTCGCAACCCTCAAACAGGTCCCTTTTCCCGCATCAGCAGAAGCGATCGGTACGGCGACCGTACTCAAAATAGAACGGGAGCGTTTTCTCTCCCTCCTGCGCGAAGATCCCTCGTTAAGCATTACCATGATCGCATCCCTGACGCAAAAGATCGGAGCGCTGGAAGCATCACTGCAACGTCACAGCGCCCCGAACGCCTCGGCTAAAGTGGCGCGGCTGCTACTGGAAGATTCCGACGCATTCCGACGCCTCAAAGGGATCGAAATCGCCGCTCTGCTCGCCATCACCCCCGAAACGCTCTCGCGCACCCTTAAAAAGTTCAAAACCCTTTCTCTTATCTCGTATCAGAAAGACAAACGGCTGTTCATTGAAAACGCTGACGCGCTTCAGGGGATCGCGGATAATAATTTTCCTTTAAGAGAATCGCTGATAAAGTAGACCTATCTGCTTTTAAAAGGATCTTCCATGGCAAAAAGAGGTATTTCTCTCCTGAAGGGAATCGAGGCGCAAACCGTTTACGAACTGCTCAACAAAGCCTACTGCGACGAGTGGCTTGCCTATTACCAGTATTTCATCGAAGCCAAAGTGGTCAAAGGGCTGATGAAAGACGCCGCCATCACCGAACTGACGCAACACGCCGCCGATGAGCTGCGCCACGCCACAATGGTGTGCGACCGTATCATTCAGTTGGGAGGCACCCCGGCGCTCCACCCTTCAGAGTGGCTCAAAAACAGCAACTGCGGCTACGACGCTCCCGAGAATCCCGATGTCCGCAACGTTTTACAGCAGGCTATCAAAGGGGAGCAGTGTGCGATCAGCGTCTATTCGAATATTCTCGATCTGACGCGCGAAAAGGATATTGTCACGTACGATATGGTCTCGCAGATTCTTGCCGACGAAGTCGAGCACGAAGAGGATCTGCAGGCACTGTTTGATGACATTCAGGATTTTATTTCCGAGTTCAAAAGCTAAACGATGCGGGGATTGTTTTTCTCTCTAATTGCCCTCGTTACGCTTGCGCAGGGGGCCGATATACTCCAGCTCGTCGCCCTGCTGGACCGCAACGATACCCAAACGTTCAAAACTAACGTGCAGACGCTTCAGGATGCCAATGCCATGCGCAGCGACAACAACAAAACGGTTTTGATGTACGCATGCTGGGTAGGCAACGGCGAAGCGGTCAAACATCTGGTCGAGAAAGGGGCTGACGTCAACGCCCACGACTCGGGCGGAGTAAGCGCTCTTCATCTGGCGGCATGGAAAAACCGTACCGACATTGCCCTCTACCTCCTCGAACGCGGGGCGTCCGGCAGCGCGATCAGCAAAGACGGCATGACCCCTTTGGATATCGCGACGATGCGCGGCAACCGCTCCATTGCCGAAGCCATCGAAAAAGCCGCTCCCAAACTCAAACCGCTTCTAAAGCGCTAAGAAAAATTCCCTCTCCATGGGGGGAATTTTGGACATTTTCCCCGCAAAATCGATAAACACCAAAACGATCGTCATCTCAAACAGCTTTTCATCTTCCCTGTAAACCTGCTGCAACAGTGTCAAAGAGGCGTTTTTCATCTCGACCAGCGAGGTTTTGACGTCGAGAACGTCCCCCAGCTTGGCACTTTTGATATAGTCGGCTTCGAGATGTTTGGCCACAAAGTGCCCCTCTTCGAGGATCGGAGAACGCCCCGCATCGAAAAAAAGATGGCTCCGGGCCCGTTCACAGAAATTGAGGTAGTTGGAGTGATAAACAATCCCTCCCGCATCGGTATCTTCGTAATAAACACGTATTTTCATCAAAAATCCATCCAGCCGTGCCGCCTCTATAATAGCGGGTTGTATATTTCGACTCTGTTGCGGCCTTTCTTTTTCGCTTCGTACAAGGCCGCATCCGCCTTTTGAAAAAGGGTTTTTTTATCGTCGTTTTCATCGAGCTGGGCGATGCCGAAGCTGAGGGTTATTTTCTCGTCGAGACCGTTAAAACGGTGCGACTGCACCAGCATCCTGAGATTTTCAGCCAGGTTGGAAGCTCCCGCAATATCGGTGGAAGGGGTCAGGATAACGAATTCCTCTCCGCCCCATCGTGCGAATACATCCCCTTTTTTGAGATTTCTGGCAACGAGTTCGACCATGTCTCTCAAAATAAGATCTCCCATCTGATGGCCGTAGGTGTCGTTGACGGCTTTGAAATGATCCACGTCGAAAATGATGAGGCTGAGCGGCTGGGAATATTGATGGGCATTGGTGATCTGGATACCGAAGATGTCCTCGAAATTTTCACGGTTGTTGATCCCGGTCAGGGTATCTTTGGACGCTTTTTCTTCCAGGGCGTTCGTCATCGAATAGAGTTCGTCGACTTTGTATTTCATCGCCTGATTGATATTGCGTAGCTGCTGTTTGGTCTGCTCCAGTTCGGTAATATCGTGACGTATCGCGATGTATTCGACGATATCGCCGTCAACATCGAGGATAGGGATTACGGTCGTATCGACGATGTATGTCCCACCGTCTTTTTTCATATTGGTAACGACCCCGCTCCAGCTTTGTTTCGCCTTGATCGTATCCCAGAGGTTTTTGAACGCTTCTCGGGACATTTCGGGATGGCGGATTATGTTGTGCGGCTTTCCGATCAGCTCTTCGCGGCTGTATCCCGAGATTTCGCAAAATTTATCGTTGACGTAGGTAATGACCCCTTTGGGGTTGGTTTTGGAAACGATGTTGCTCAGATCGACCGCTTTTTTGTATTCGGCCAGCAGATTGGAATTTTCACTTTTGTAATTTTGGTTGCTGTGAATGATGGTTTCGAAGTTCGACGCCAGGTCGTTCGCCATCTGAAGGGTCAGGGAATCGATCTCGCTTTGCAGGGCGTACGAGAGGTTTCCGTTTTCGAAAATAACCTCTTCGATCGCATTTTTAAGCTTGAAGATGAGGGTAAACAGATCCGCGGTCGTGACGTTGTAGTTGTTCAACAATTGCAGAAAATCGATTTTCGCATGGCAGTCCGACACCGTCGCACGCCATTCGATGACGCTGATGTAACAATCGCAGAAACGGTAGAAAAGATGGGTGTTTTTTTCGATGGCCGGAAGGGAATGGCGGTGAAGGACGTTTTGCACCTCGCTTTTTCCCATCCATCGCTTAATGATTTCGTTCCGGTTGATGCGCAAAAAATGCGAAAATTCTTCACTATCGATGATTTTGATCACGCCGCCCCACTTTTTTCGATTTAAAATTTATTAAATTATACCTTCCGATTCTGAAAAAACATTCATCTGCAACTCTAAAAATTGTGCATATCAGTGTGCATGGTCAAGTCTGTTTTTTGCCTCTTTTTCCTGCTGTTCCAGGTGCGAAAGTTCCTGGGCGGTCCGTTCTCTATCCGCTTTGGCTTTCGCCAGCGCTTCTCGTGCGCGTTTGAGCGCGTCACTCTCCCCTTTTGGGAGCTTCGTATCGGGTGTTTTCATCTCTTTTTGGGAAACCTCTTTTTCCAAAGCCCTGATTGCGCCATCCTGCTTCGACAGCGACTCCCGCACACTCGTAACGCGCTGATGCAGCGTTTCGATGAATTGTCCGAGCGCATGGGGATCGGCAAGTGTCGTTCCGGCGGCTTCGACCGGTGTCCCAGGCTCGGGTACGTTCGGAATAACGGGGGTACAGTTCGGCGCACGCAGTTCCCAGCTCCGGTTTGCTTCGTTGTTTGCGATACAGTCGAGCTGGGAACGCGCCGGAGGTATCGGTTTCAGGACAATCTGATTCGAAGGAAAGGATGCAGATACCCCCTTCATACTTCCGAGCAGTCCCTCTTTTTCGCTGTTAAACTGCTTTTGCTGAAACGCTTTTTTAAGCGCATCTTGTTGCTGCTGCTTTTGGAGGGCCGCTTTTTGTGCCGCCGCGGAAGCCCCGTCATCGCTTTTTTGACTTTTCGCCGCCCCGGTTTTAGGATACATTCCGGGTTTAAAATAGCACGGACCGGCGCAGTCGTTTTTGTAGTTGGAATTCATGCAACGGGAAAAATAATAGGCGTTGCATTCCGATTCGCTCGGCCAGCAATGGCCCGATTGCCCCGTATATTTCTGGAGCCACGATTTCCAGTCGATACAGTACTCCGCATGGACGGGTAAAACCGCAATCATTCCCCCGATTATCGCCGCGACGGTTCTAGTGCGAGTCATCATTGCCGCTCCGAAGTTCATTGAGTTTTTTAACCGGCCGAATCCCTTCTGCGGTCAAAATTTCGCACCACTCTCCCCCATGCACTTCCACCCACTCGTCCTTTGAAGAGGAACGGACCGTGACCGTCCCTTCCAGTACTTCAAGCCGGCTTCCGTGGAGATGATGCCGAAGGGTAAATTCGGTTCCCCTCACCGCACACACCGCAGCGGGTGTTCTTACTTCGAACTTTCTGCCGAAATAGTGCTTCAGTTTTGCCCGGACATGGGCGAACCCCTGTGAAAGCATAGCTTCGAGCCCTTCCTCTCCTTCGCTGCTGATGCTGAAACTGCTGTTTTCACCAAGATCAATCTGACCGTCACCTCTACCGATGAAAAGCTTCGCCGAAGCGCCGGAACCGACATCGACCCGTTCTCCGGCACGCAATGGCGTGCATGTATCCGAAACCGATGCGGCATTGTTGAGAGTGCGTCTTACCTCACCGCCCAGCGGTATAAGAATGCCCTTGGCATCTTTGGCGGACGAAACGGTTTCACGTACCGATGCAAGAAGGCGTTCTTTATGACGTACCAAAGCCTTAGAGCGTTCCAATAATATTTCCGCTTCGCGCAATCCCTGCAGACTGACCGTTACCGCTTCTCGGGCAACGGCCGCCGCATCGGGATCTTTAAGAATTTGAGTGTCATTTTGCATCTCTTTGGCGATCCTGAGGTCGCTTTGCGCCGCTTCAACCCTTTTTTCCGCCGACGACACGGACTCACGGGCGGCATTTACTTCGGCCTGTGCCCACTCGATTGCGCGCGTACCCGCTTCTGCGGCGAAGATTTCGACCCATGCCGCTAAAAGCAGTAGAAACAAAACCCGGTTCATCGATTCATCCTTACACCCATTTTACTCCGAGATATGTATAATAGCCTAAGTAACAGAAAAACGGACATCCCTCCGCAAAGGATTAAGAATGAATATGATGTTGAAAACCGCTTTACTCTCGGCATTTTTGCTCGGAGCCGCACTTGCCGACGAGCGTTCCGAAGAGGGACGGCGTTACCTGATACGCGGTATTGCCGCCATCGAGATGGCTAAATCCGAAAAAGAGCTCGCCGGTGCCGCCGAACAATTCGCCAAAGCGACGCAAATAGCACCTGAGCTTTCGGCGGCATGGTACAATCTGGGATCCGTCCAAGCCAAACTGGGACGCTACAAAGAGGCGATGGACAGCTATCAGCACTACCTTAATCTCAATCCGAAAGCCGAAGACGCACCGAAAATCAGGGATGAAATCATCAAGCTCGAATACCGGATGGAACAGGCTGCGAAGGTCTCAGCCCTTGCCGGGACATGGGTTGATAATTACGGCCGGCATTTCAAACTCGATATCTCCGG
Source organism: Sulfuricurvum sp. IAE1 (assembly GCF_004347735.1). Classification (NCBI taxonomy): domain Bacteria; kingdom Pseudomonadati; phylum Campylobacterota; class Epsilonproteobacteria; order Campylobacterales; family Sulfurimonadaceae; genus Sulfuricurvum; species Sulfuricurvum sp. IAE1. Next base: position 75,218 of record NZ_SLTI01000058.1, read on the forward strand.
AAGCCGTATAACCCTCACCTCCCGCAGAAATCCCGATGATAACGACGTCATATCGACCTACTCCCTGGTAGGCAAAGTACCGGTGCACAATGCTATCAACGAAACATTTCAGCTGGAAATGTCGGGGCAGGAACTGAGCGGAAAATGGAGTAAAGACGGGTATCAGGCAGATAAATGCACCATTCCGCCGCTTGCAAGCAATGCCGCCGGCGAGGTTTCGCTCGAAGAGAATAAAATCGTATTACGCCATATCGACACCAAATATTCCGCCGCTACCCAGATCAACATTTTTGACGATTTTTGTATCGGCGTCAAAGTGACCGAACAAAAAGAGGTCGAGCGGGTATTCAAAAAATACGTCGAGCAACCCGCTCCCTAAACGTTCGGAAGGATTGCGATTTGACGCTGAGGGAACGGAATCGTGATCCCTTCATGCCGCAGAGCGTTGTAAACCAAAAGGTTGACTTCATACTGAAATCTGAAAAAGTTGCGCGTCGGAACCCAGTAGCGCATCCCGATAACCAGGGCGCTATCCCCGAAACTTTCGATACCGACAATCGCGGCATGTTCGGTTGAGACGAAATCGCACGCGCCGATGACGCTTTTGATGAGAGCGATTGCTTTTTCGGCATTGTCGGCGTACGATATACCCACTCTAGACTCCACGATGCGATACTTCGAAGAGTTTACGATCACCTCTCCGATCATGTTCTTGTTTGGAACGGTGATGAGCTCTTCGTCTTCCGTTCGCAGCGTCGTATAGGCGAGTTTGATCTCTTCGACCTCGCCGTAAACACTGTTGACGAGGATCGTATCCCCGATCCGAAACGGCCGGGTAATGATAAGCGATATTCCTGCGGCGTAGTTGGCAACACTCCCCTGTATCGCTAGTCCGGCAGTCAGAAAAACCGCTCCGACGGCGGCAACGAACGGGGCTATCGAAATCCCCAGTTTTCCGATCGCGACGACAACCATCGCACCGAAAACCAGTAACCGTGCCACGTTTGCGGCAAACTTTCCAAGCGTCGGATCAAAATCGTGATTCTGAAAAAACCGGATCAGCATCCGGTAGACATATTTGGACAAAAACCATCCGAGTAGGACGATAATGACCGCCCCGATGATCTGAAAACTGTAATTAGCCAGAAAATCGATCGTTTTAAGATAAAACTGTTGGATAAAAGCCAACTCCCGGTCCATACCGCGCTCCTCGTTAATGACAATCAGCGATTATACACCGAAATCTCTGACCCCCGCTTTACTCCGGGCCGGGACATACGCGGTTTCGCCCTTGCGCTTTGGCCTCGTAGAGCATTGCGTCGGCACGGTTGATCAGGCTTTCGTGGGTATCGTCCTCTTCGAGTTCGGCGACTCCGAAACTGCAGCTCATATAGCCGTGTTCGAACGGATAGGCGCCGATGAGTATCCGAATCTCTTCGGCCAGCATGATCGCATCGTGTAATTTCGTATGCGGAAGCAGAATGATAAACTCTTCCCCACCCCATCGGCCGACGATATCGCTTTCACGAATCCGCTTTTTCACGAGAGTGCTGACATCGACGAGCGCCTTATCCCCCATCCGGTGTCCGTGGGCGTCGTTGATCTGCTTGAAATGATCGATGTCGAAAAAGATTACCGACAGCGGCGTACGTCCCCGACGCGCGTTTTTGATCATGAAACCGATTTGGTACAGCAGTGATGCACGGTTGGCAATCCGCGTCAGCCGGTCGGTATTGGCGTGACGGATCAGCAGCTTGTGATGCTGACGAAGCCGGTAGAGGAAATAGACGATCATCACTGTCGGCGGGACGCCTAGGATCAGGGCAAACATGATGACCGTTTTGAAGTTGCTTTCCAGATTGATCAGATGCTGGTCCGGCAGATACGCAACTATGTACCCGACGTGCTTACGGTCAAAACTCTCCAGCGGGTTTAGCAGCATCAGGTACCCTTTACCGTCCAAAACCGCGGGGATGATACGGGGTGTACGCTGATCTTCAAAATCTTCAAAGGACTCTGAAAACACGGCATTGAGGCGGCTGAGCCGCTCTTTGGTAAACAGATAGCGCCCCCTCTCATGAAGTCGGTTGTCGACAAGATAATCAGGGCTTAACGCCGAAGTTGAATAATTGGAGCGTTCATCGCTGAAAACTTTGTTTTCCACGACACTACGGCGCAATATGAGTGTGTAATAGGCCGGATAGAGGTTTTGGGCCAGCCGTTTGATCGCATCAAAAGAATACGACAGTTCGACCGTCCCTACGAACCTACCTTCATGAAACAGCGGAAATACGTGGCGAAATCCGTTAAAGATGCGCCCTTCCTCGAATCCGCTGACGCTTCGGCGCGTCCGGTTTACCGCATCGATCGCCGGGCGTATGCCCTGCAACGAGTCCCCGTATTTTTCGGGGCGGTGAAACCGCAGAAAACTGACCGAACCGGGCAGGTGAAAATGGAGCTGGCGGACATTGTGTTCTTCGAGCGATCGGTACAAACGGCTAAAATGACCGTAAAGCTGATGGCGTATCCGCTCTTTTTGCTCATCGTCCCCGTCCGCGGCGCGGGCCATCATTTCGGTAACGCAGGGGGTGTTGATCGACGAATCGAACATCGTCCGCGCGATGGTGTCGTAGGTCAGCTTCAGCGTTTCGATTTCAACCGATGCGGTCTCGAGCCGTTTTTGCAGATAGAGTTTTTTTTCTCGTTCGTACCGATCGAGGAAAAAAAGGCTGACCATGACGATCAAAAACAGATACAGGCCGATGGCTGCAATGATATAGGGCAGAATCCTGCGGATTTTTTCTTTCATGATATGGTATATCTTCTGGTTATAGGTTGGGGAGAATGCAACATTCAGAGAAATTATAATCGATTAGAGTTTGTAAATTGTTTTGATAGACTTAATTTTTATTTAATATTTTATTCTTTATCATGGATTTATCCATTGTATCAGAATGAGGCAACCATGCAGCGCCATCAACCCCATTTCCACCGAATATCCCTTCATCAAGATACGTATTACGATACAAAAGGAAAACTGGTCGTCGACGGAGACAAACGTGTTTTTCTCTCCCATTCCGAAATCACCGTACTGGAACTGTTGCTCTATTACCGCGGCGAAACGCTGCTCTACGAAACACTTGAATACGCTTTCCTTTCGTCTGAAAATAAAAGCCGAAATGCCCTTAAAATCATTGTCAGCAATCTGCGTAGAAAGATCCCGGGACTCCCCATCCGCTCAATACCTAAAATCGGCTACATTCTCCTGTGAGCGGGCATCTTACACCCTGGTGGAAAGCGTTATAATTTACGATTGCGCATTGAATACCGCGTAATAGCGTTGTAGTTTGAGGCATTCTTGTTATCCCGTAATTGTAAATTGGCTTATTTCCGCGACTTATAATTCAAATATGCTACAAATGGATCGGCGAACATGCTACAATCGCCTCAGACGATTTACCGACACATTACTTTCAAGAGCAAACGAGCATGGGCAAAAAGACCGTATACGAAAAAATATTCGCCATCCACGACCGGACAATAGAAGCATTGCGCGAACAACATATCCCGCCCTATCCTTCCCATTATAAAAAGCATTTCGATGCTATTTTCCTTCAACAGGCGGATCAGAGCCTCCTCAAAAACCACAAGCCCGATGATTCGCACAGCGATAAGCACCACGAAGAGCTGACCCGTTTCCTTGACATTGCCCACCGCTCGCTTAACGCCTTTGCCGAAACCCATTCGGATATTTCCCACGTCGCGGAGCTGCAGGAACAGTACCTTAAAAACGTAGAGGGAAACCATCTCGAACGTTGCGTCACTTTTGTCGAGGGGCTCAGCGAACTGGGCAAAAACATGACCGAAGAGCTGAAAAAAGCACAGCAAAAAATCGATTCCCTCAACGCGGAGCTTAAAAACGCCGTCGAAAGCCTCAGTACCGATACCCTCACGCAGGTCGGCAATCGTAAGGCATTCGTCGAAGATCTGAGCCGGATTATCGAGGCAGGCAAAGACAAACCGTTACCCATCGTCTTGATGATGATCGATGCCGATAATTTCAAGCTTTTAAACGACGAATACGGCCATCTGGCGGGGGACAAAGTCCTCTATTTCCTCGCCCAGAGCATCAAATCGATCATCCGTTCGGGCGATAAGGTTTATCGCTACGGCGGCGAAGAGTTTGCCGTTATCCTCAATCGATGCGACCTGGATCATGCATTTCCCATCGCCGATAAGATCCGTTCCAAAATCGAGCACAGCCATCTGATCTATGCGGGGAAAACGATTCACGTCACCGTAAGTATCGGGGTGACCCTCCACCGCCACGGCGATACCCACGATACGCTGATCGAACGTGCAGACGATGCGCTTTACCGCGCCAAAAAAGCCCGTAAAAACTGTACCGTCGTTTTCGACACGCCCCATTCCTGAACACCGGGTGTTACCCTATGTCTCTTTAACCCTGCACAGGGTTTCGGTTCGTTACATCCGTGATGATTATTCTCATTCCGAAGACAAAAATTTAATCCTATCCATGCTACAATTTCAAAATTTTTTATAAGGGCCTTCCCATGTTAACCGATCGCGTCAACACACTCTCCGAATCGATTACCATCGCAATCTCAACCTTAGCGCAGGAACTCAAAGCTCAGGGGAAAAATATCCTCAGCTTCTCCGCCGGCGAACCCGATTTCGATACCCCGCAGGTGATCAAAGACGCCGCGATCAAAGCGATCAACGACGGCTTTACGAAATACACCGCGGTAGACGGGATCCCCGAGCTCAAAGCCGCCGTTGCCCTGAAACTCAAACGCGACAACGGACTGGAGTACAAACCCAACCAGATCATCGTCAACAACGGGGCCAAACACTCCCTCTACAACCTTTTCGCGTGTACGATCCAGTCAGGCGACGAAGTGATCATCCCCGCTCCCTACTGGGTAACCTACCCCGAGCTGGTGATGTATTGCGGCGGAACGGTAGTCGAGATCATGACCGACGATGCGAGCGGATTCAAAATCACTCCCGAGCAGCTCAAAGCGGCACTCACGCCGAAGACAAAAATGCTCATCCTCACTTCCCCCTCCAATCCGACGGGTGCGGTGTATACCCGCGACGAACTCGTAGCGCTGGGCAAAGTGCTCGAGGGGACCGACGTCATCGTCGCAAGCGACGAGATGTACGAAAAACTGATTTACGACGGCGAGTTTACTTCGGCGGCAGCGGTCAGCGACGACATGTTCAAACGTACGGTCACCATCAACGGTCTCTCCAAATCAGTAGCAATGACGGGTTGGCGCTTCGGGTACATGGCCGCAGCCAATACCGAAATCATCCAGGCGACGAAAAAACTCCAGAGCCAGAGTACTTCGAACATCAACTCGATCACTCAGAAAGCCGCCATCGTCGGACTCAACGGTGAAGCGGACGCCGACATCGAAGCGATGCGCGTCCAGTTCAAAGCGCGCCGCGACGAAGCGGTCAAGCTCTTCAACGAAATCGACGGCCTGAGCGTCCTCTCCCCTGCGGGAGCGTTTTACCTGTTCGTCAATATCAAAGAGGTGAGCAACGATTCGATGGAATTTTGTAAAGGGCTTCTGGAAGATCAGGGAGTCGCCGTCGTTCCGGGCGTCGGGTTCGGTTCGGAAGGATATTTCCGCTTCAGCTTTGCAACGGATATCGAAAGCATCCGCGAAGGAATCAAACGGATCGCGGCATACGTAGAATCCGTAAGATAAAAAATCAATTACCCTTCCCCGAAACGGGAGGGGAAGAGTTAATCAAGTTTTTGCACCATTGTCGTTCACATGGTATACCGTTAGGTTTCTGCCCATCTCCTCCCCCATCCATTTTAACATTCGGACAGTTTCTTAGAAAGAAAACAGCTTCCTCACATGATTTCATCTGAGAACAATATTGGCGGCCGTCACATTGAAAACCTGACTGCTTATCAGCTGCCGCCGAAACGTACCAGCCCACCAATAAAACTACGAAAAACGTTCGTACTACCAAAAGAAATTACTTAATACTTTTCAACGCTTCAACTACCGCGTCGATGTTCCCCATAGGGATGTGGACTTTCCATTCGGGGTTTTTGGCATCTCCGGAGAGCGATACTCCGATACTCGCGACGCTGTCGCTCCCCTCACCGTAAGGCTCATCGATTTTACTGATACTGATGACCCCTTTTTTCGTACCGTCGAGAGGAATTTCACTGATAATCGTTGCACCTGAGCTCATACAATCTCCTAATCGATAATGATATGAGGAAGAGTTTAGCCGATTTTGGCTAAAGCAACCTTAAATTCAATCGGTTCCTTCGCCTTTGAAGCCGTTGCCGTAGATATAGGCGTACATTTTGCGGTAGTAGCGGGCGTTGCGCGCCGGATCGGTGGGCGCATGATGGTAACGCCCCAGCGTTTCCCACGAATAGCCGAAGCTTTTGACCAGTCGCGTCAGGATGCCGTTGGCCTTTTCGCGGGCAGTCGGTTCGTCGAAATATTCATGAACGAAAGGATTGGGGTGGTATTTGTAGTTGATCTGGTAGGGTCCGAGGTCGAGGTTCGTGATTCCGCCGTCGATCAGCGCCTGAGCCTGCATTGCACACTCCTGCGTCGAACCGCAGCGGATCAGGTGGCCGTTGACGGCGAATCCTGCCGCTGCCGCACGCTGGGCGTCCTCAATCGCATTGATTCGGATAACGTGGGGATTACACGCACCGTTTTCCTGGAGGCATTCGCAATGTTTGATCGCATCGAGGACGATGTCGGGCATCCGGAACTCACCCGGTGCGTCCGCGGCGTTGAGCAGTGCCACACTCATCACAATTCCCGCCATCCATCTCTTCATCCGCGAATCCTCCGACTTTAAGATTCGATCATTTTAGCCAATTTTGCCTGCAATTTCAGCCACAATTTATGCTCCATGAGCGGAAAGCCGCTGTAAACGCCACCTTTTGCAACATTTTTTGTTACTCCGGCACGGGCGGCCAGGGTGGTGAAGGGGGCGATACTCAGATGTCCGGCGGTCGCGCTCTGGCCGCCCATTACAACATTGCGCCCCAGCGTCGTCGATCCCGCAAGCCCCACCTGCGAGACGAGAATCGAATATTCCCCGATCACGCAGTTGTGGCCGATCTGGACCAGATTGTCGATTTTCGAACCTTTTTTGATGAGGGTCGAGCCGAATACCGCGCAATCTATCGTGCAGTTTGCTCCGATCTCGACATCATCCTCGATCACTACGTTGCCGTTTTGATACAGTTTGACGTGCTCACCCGTTTTGGTATGGGCGTATCCGAAACCGTCGCTTCCTACCACGGTTCCGGCATGAATGATTACGCCGTTGCCGATGATGCAGTCGCGATATACGCAGACATTGGGATACAACGTGACGTCATCCCCGATAACCGCTTCGGCCCCGACGTAAACTCCGCTCATGATCGTGCAGTTTTTCCCGATACGGGCGCCGTTTTCAATGTGTGCGGTGGGATAAAGCGTCGTCCCTTCGCCGATGAGAGGCGCTTCGTCGCTGCTTTGGATCGGCTTGGCGAAATATTTTGAAAGCTTCGCCACCGCCATGTAGGGTTCGTCGCTTGGAAGCGCAATCACCCCTTCGGGCAACAGCGATGCTTTGGAAGCGGGAAGGATGACCGCAGAGGCTTTCGTATCGGCCAGCTCTTTTTCGTATTTCCCGTCGGAGAGAAACGATATTTCTCCCTTTCGGGCATTTTGGAGAGTATTCATCGACGTAATTTCGATGCCGCCGTCTTCGGTGCCGCATCCGATGATCGATGCGATTTCGCTCAATGTCATCTTATCTCTCCAGCGCGACGGAGCCGCTGCGGACGATTTCTTTTGGATGGAAGCGTTTGATCGCTTCGAGGAAATGGCCGACGCGGGACGGCTCGTCCGCCACCATTGCGATCAGCGTGTCGCTGCCGACGTTGACGATGCGGCCGTTGTAGGCGTGGGCCAGTGCTTCGATGTCGCTGAGCGATTCGTTCAGGGGGATCTTGACCATCGCCATCTCTTTTTCGACCAGGTCGGCATGTTCGTAGACCTTCAGAACCGGAATCAGCTTATGCAGCTGCTTGGTGATCTGTTCGATCACCCGTACCGAGCCGGCGGTGACGATCGTGATCCGCGAATACTTCGAATCGGGGATCGGCGCGACGGTGAGCGACTCGATGTTGTAGCCGCGGCCTGAAAACAACCCGACGATCCGGGAGAGGACGCTCGCCTCGTTCAGTACGATAACGGAAATGACTCTGCGTGCGTTTTCCATTATTTCTCCTTGTATTCGAGCATCATGTTAAAGAGCGATCCGCCGGCGGGAACCATCGGCAGGACGTTTTCGAAACGGTTGACGACGACGTCGATGATCGCGACGACGTTTTTCTCCACCGCGTCTTTAAGGGCGGCGTCAAATTCCTCTTTGGTGTTGACGCGGTACCCTACCCCGCCGAACGCTTCGGCGAGTTTGACGAAATCGGGCTGCATCGACAGATCGGTCTGTGAATGGCGTTTGTCGTAGAACAGTGTCTGCCACTGCCGCACCATCCCCAGGAAGTTGTTGTTGAGGATGACGTTGATGACGGGAAGTTTGTATTCGACCGCCGTCATCAGCTCCTGAATGTTCATCAGGATCGAACCGTCCCCGGTAACGTTGATGCTGACCCGCTCTGGATCGGCCCGTTTGACCCCCAGTGCGGCGGGGAAACCGAATCCCATCGTCCCCAGACCGCCCGAACTGATCCACTGGCGCGGGCGGGAGAAGGGATAAAACTGCGCCGTCCACATCTGGTGCTGTCCGACGTCGGTGGAAATGTTGGCGTTTTCCCCCAGCAGCTGACCGATCCGCTCGATAACCCACTGCGGCTTGAGTCGATCCCCCTCTTCCTTGTACGAAAGAGGGTGGAGCTTGTTGAAGTTGGCGATCGTGTTGTGCCACGGGGCGTAACGGGCCGGATCAACCTGCTCTTTGGCCAGCGGCATCATCTGTTCGAGGACGTTTTTTACGTCGCCGACGATCGGATAATGGGCATGGACGAGTTTCGAAACCGATGCCGGATCGATGTCGACGTGGATGATCTGGGCGTTTTTGGCGAATTCGGAGAGTTTTCCCGTGACACGGTCGTCGAAACGCGCACCCAGCCCGATAACAAGATCGGTCTCGCTCATCGCCATGTTCGCCGCGTATGAACCGTGCATCCCGAGCATCGAGATCAGAAGCGGATCATCAAAACGGAGCGTTCCGCGCGCCATAAAGGTTTCGACCGCCGGGATCTGCGTCATCTGCGCGAACTCGCGGACCAGGTCGGCCGCACCGGAGCTGACAACTCCGCCGCCGAGGTAAAGGAGCGGACGTTTGGCCGCGGCGATCGCCTCGATCGCTTTTTTGATCTGGCGGGCGTTCCCTTTGGTGGTCGGTTTGTAGGTTTCGAGCTCGACCTCTTTGGAATAATCGAAATGGGCGATCTGCGCCGTCACGTCTTTGGGGATGTCGACGTGAACCGGGCCCGGACGTCCCGTGCGGGCGATGTAAAACGCTTCTTTAAGGACACGCGGCAAATCGGCCGCGTCGGTAACGAGGTAGTTGTGTTTCGTACACGGACGGCTGATCCCGACCGCGTCGATCTCCTGGAACGCGTCGGTTCCGATCAGCGACATGGGAACCTGGCCGCTGATGACGACGAGGGGAATGGAATCCATGTAGGCGTCAGCCAGCCCCGTCACGCCGTTGGTGAATCCGGGGCCTGAAGTGATCATGGCAACCCCGACTTTGCCCGTGGCTTTGGCGTACCCTTCGGCCGCGTGGACCGCCGCTTGTTCGTGGCGGGTCAGAATGTGCTGAAAAGAGCGCTGTTTGTAGATCTCATCATAGACGTTCATGATCGCTCCGCCGGGGTATCCGAACACCACGTCGACGCCCTCGGCGATAAGTGCTTCGATAACCATCTGCGCACCGCTGATTTGCATGTCGTCTCCTTTTTACTGTTTAGTTTAAATACGCTGACCGCTATGGCATTAAAGCCTGCCGCATGAATGAGGCGGGCAATAATCGTGCCGGGAATATAACGGAAAAAAATTGGGCCATTATAAAAGAAAGAAGCTATAAATTACGTTAAGGCTGGGAAAAGGAAGGTTTCAAGCCCCTAGAGGAGCTCGAGTTTATACAAAAAATGGCGCTCTTTGTAGGATGGAATGTCGAGTTCCTGGCGGTATTTGGCGATGACGCGACGGACCATTTTGACGCGGAAACGCTCTTCGATCATCTCATGGAGCGTTTTGTCGCTGTAGGGGTCGTCTTTGTTTTCGCTCTGCACCAGGCGCTGCAGAAAATGCTTGATTTCGGAGGTCGAAACCTCTCCGATGGAGTTGGAAAAGAAATCCTTGAACGCATAAAGCCCCCGCTCGGTCTGGATGTATTTGTCGGCGATGGCACGGGAGATCGTCGATTCGTTGAATCCCAGTTCGTCGGCGACATCCTGAAGGCGCAGCGGCTTGAGCTCACCCCCCATGAAAAAAGCGTACTGTTTTTCGATCAGGACCAGTGCGACGTTGTAAAGCGTCGCTTTGCGCAGGTCGAGGAGTTTGACGAGTTCGCGTGCCTCTTTGAATTTCTGTTTGGCGAAATGGTCGTATTTGTCGATCTGGTTGACCTGCAAATCGGGGTAAAAGGCATGGTTTATCCGGATGTTGAGCTCGGAGCCAGAAAACTCGACGAACAGATCCGGGGTGATCTGCGCCTCGGGTTCCATGTATTCCAGCGCCGGAGGGTTTTTCAGGTGTTGCAGAACATGCTTGGCATCCGATAGGCGGGGATGCTTGATAAACTTTTCCATTTTGTCGAACTGCAAAATCATCGCACTGAGCAAAATGCTCAGTTCATCGTCAAGATCGTAATCGGCCAGCTGGAACAAAAAGGACTCTTTGTAATCGCGCGCACCGACACCCGAAGGCTCCAAATGGGCAAAACGCTGACGCACCCGCTCAACCGTCTGGGGATCGGTATCGCACTGGCGGGCAACTTCTTCGACGCTCCCCTCGAAATACCCCTCTTCGTTGATGTAGTAGACGATCTGGCGGGCGATCTTCTGCGAAATAGGCGTCGGGAAAAGCGGTGCAACGATCTGTTCGTCGAGTTTTTCATACAGGGATGACGAAGCGATGCTGAGCCATTCGATCTGATCGGACGAGGCGTTGGAGACGTAGTTCTGGAACGCCCCGTATGCCGATGACCCCCCAGAAGAGGCATTGGACTGTTCAAAGCCCGATTTGACCTCTAGACAGGGATTTTCGTTGGTAATGACCTGCAAATGCTTTTCGAGGTCGTTCAAGGAGCATTGCAGCAACGGCAGCCATGTCTGCATCGACAATCTCGGCAGTTGTTTCTGTTTGAAAGATAGGGTTGTGTGCATCGTCTTCACCTGATACGAATCGTTTGATCGCCTTATGGGTTGCATATTTCGTTCTTGTTCATTATAGGGAGAGTTTCGGCGGGAATTCGGGGATAGCTGATTAAAAAACAATCAATTGTACCGGGACGGAGCAACTCCGTCCGCAAGGGCGATACGACGACGCGTATCAGTATTTGAGGCGAACCAATCCGTTCGGTGCGACGACTTTCATCTGGCACGCAAGACGCGCTTTGGGGTTGCTTTCGTTCAACGTTTTGAGTACCGCTTTTTCTTTGTCGTTGATTTCGCTCATGTACTCCATCCCCGACTCGACCGATACGACACAGGTACCGCATTCGCCGTCACGGCATCCGAAAGGCAAAGCGCTCCCCGATGCTTCGACGATATCCTGGATCGTTTTGCCCGGGCGGACGTTGATCGCCAGAAAGTCATTCATAATTTCTACACGTGTTGTCATCCCAACTCCTTTTTATTATGATGATGCACTAAACGAACGGGTCGTTTAGGATTAACCCTTGCGGGCACACTGTCCGGAACCGATTCCCGGACTCTCCTAATCCCAAAAAAAGCGCGATGCTACTCCCCCTTTTCCTGAGATTGCGCGGCATTGGCCGCGGCGCGTTCGGCACGGTGGCGTTTGATCCATGCCAACTCTTCGGCCACTTCGTCGTAACCGTCTTCCTCTTCGGCAGCTTCGAGTTCGGCTTCGCGGCAGCCGAAGATGACCCCCTCTTCGAAAAAATTCACTTCATAGATTCGGATCGTCTGCAAAAAATCGCCGATTTTGCGGACGTACCCTTCCGCCCCCGCATCGACGAGAAACTCACCGGGAGCGGCGTAAGGATAGGTTCCGTCGTTACGGATCGCCTTGATGAGGCGGACTCTCTGGCCGATACGGAATACCGGGAGGATTTCGTCTTTTGCCGACATTTTGTACAAATTGGTACGGCGCGCATCTTCGCTGATCGGCATCTCTTCAGAAGTTGACGCTGTTGTTGCTGGTGCAGGCATGGGCTCCATTGCTCACCTCCGTTATCTCGTTGCAGCTTCCTGCGGTGGAACAGGTGCCGCAGGCGCTTGGTTTGTCGAACATCGACCACACATCCGCCGCCGAAGGACTGTAGCCGTTTTCGAAATTTTTGTAGACGCTCAGGAGGGCGAATTTGTAGTATTCGAGCAATTTCGCGTCACTTCCCATATCGTGGCCTTTGGCCTTCTCCACGAGTTCCCCGAACTTTTTCATGATGTGGAACCGTTTTACCTGAACAAGACGCTCATCGTAGTTAATATCAAAGAATTCAAAGAACTCTTCGGCATCGGTTATTTTTTCGAATTCGGCCAGTGTGCCCATCGTTTCCTCCTTTTAGAGTCCCATCTCGTCTTTGAGCTGGGACGCCCACGCGCTGACGCGCGATTCGGTCAGTTCCTCCTGGTTAACGTTATCAAACGCCAGTCCGCAGAACTTCCCGTCCTTCTCGGCAAGCGAATATTCGTATTCGAACCCTACCGTCGGGGTAAAGCCGTAGGCCTCGGCCCCCAGCGAAGTAAACAGCTCGTGCATTTTTCCCAGCGCGCTGACGAAATGTTCGCCGTGGGTTTTCTGATCCCCCGCACCGAAGAACGCCACTTTTTTACCGCCCAGGTCGGGACGGTCGTTGGAGAGTTCGTAGAGGGGGTCGACCCAGTCGCGCTGCGGGTCTCCCTGCCCCCACGTCGACGATCCGATGAGAAGGACGTCGAACTCGTCGAACTGATCGATCCCCTCAAAGTCCTCTTCCATATCGATGAGCTCGGAGCCTTTGAACTCCCCGGCGAGTTGTTCCGCCGCCTCCCGCGTGGCTCCCGTGCTGCTGCCAAAAAAAATCCCTATTTTTGCCATGATGTTCTCCTTATCCTTGTTTTACACACGGTTTGTATTGCTCGTAGATCGCGACCGCCGTTTCGAGCATCTTGTCCCCGTCCTCGAAAAGCGAGTCCAGCGTCCTGTAGCTGAATCGGTGGGCGTCCTTGAAGTACTTGTTGACGATGCATATACGGTCCGCGATAACCGCACAGCGGCCGAATCCTTCGTGACTCATCTCCATGATGACGTTGCAGACGACGCCCGTTTTGCGTTCGAACGACAACGCTACCGCTTTGTAGATCATTTTGATGTCGTTAATCATCATCTCGTCGATGTCGGCGATCAAAGGGATCTGTTTGAGTTCCTCTTTGGTCTTGACGTACTTTTTGACGAGCAGCTCCTCGTCAGGGATTTTGGCCCAGTTGCCGAATTGGTCCATCGCCCGCAGCTGCCGTACGATCTCGATCCCGAAATCGCTCAGTTTTGTTTCCGTTTCCATAATAATTATTCCCCCTCTGCCCATCGGTCTTGCCGAATATCGTGTTCGGTCTGCATGTGGATGATCCTCTTGATCCACGGCGGCGGATTGGAGTTGATCATCGCCACGAGCGATTTGAGGATATCTTCGATCAACGTCGGTTCGTTCACTTTCATCGGATGGATCCCCGCACGGATCACCTTGGCCGCCGCCGTACCGCCGATACTCTCGCAATACATGATGTTAACCCCGCGCAGCGCACGGACGCGAAAGTCGGTCTTGTCGTCGTCCTCTATTCCCGTGGTATCGGTCTTGATAACCTCACAGAGCGAAAAACCCTCTTTTGAGACGTTGTAGACGACAAATTCCCTGGCTCCGCCGAAATGGGCGTTGATCTCTTCCATGTCCTTGGTTGCAAAGGCAACTTTCATCGCGTCGTTCATCGACCGATCCCCTTCAACCGTAATTTTCGTATTCATCTTCTCCCCCTTTAGGCGTGATGTTTGACGTGACGAAGAGCATTGGCGATCTCGAACAAAAAGTAGGTGCTACCCTCGTACAGCTGATCGTTTTTAAGCTGGTTTCCGAGCTCTTCGTAATTCGGGAATCCCCGGATGACAAGTGCCGTATGGGGATAGCTGTGCAAGATCCGTTCTGCATGAAAGTTACTGATGAGCAGGTCGGCGTTTTCGATATAGGATTCCGCGTCTTCGAGATCGCCGACGATCACCCGATCGGCTTCCACACTCTCCAGTACGGGGCTTGGCACCGTCGAAACCGCCAGATCGACCGTCCCCCCGACGCTGCAAAGCAGCGCGCAGATTCCGCTGAGCATGTCCGGCTCTCCCGTGACGACGAAATGGGACGTTCCGATCAGGAAATGGGTGTCGAGCATGGCATCTTGCAGACGGGACCGCCACCGTTTGATCGACGGTTTGGGTTCGGAGTGTCGCAGTTTCATCAGCGCGCCGACAAAATTGTCGCACCCTTCCAGCCCCATCACATGCTCGAAATGCAGGTGAAGGATGGAAGGATTTTTAGCTAGGAGCGCCGCCGCCGGTTTTTGCATCGACGCTCCTATCGATACGACGACCGACGCGGTGGCGAGGTCGCGCACCTCATTGACCGTTATCCCCCCGTTGGCGAGTTTCCCCTGACCCTCTTCCCAGTAGCCGTCCAGCGACGTCGAGATATCGGGCAGCGCACAGGTTTCGAATCCGAAGTCCCAGCAGAGGCATTTGAGCTTTTCGACCTCGATGGGCTGCATACTGACGTGGGGCAACAGGACGAGCTTGTTTGGTTTTACTTCGGTAGCGGATCGGGTGAGCTGTTCGACGATGGCGGTCGCGGTCAAAGCCCAGCCGCTCTCCATGCCACCCTCGTAATCGGGAGTGTTGACAAAGACGTAGGGGATCTCGATATGCGTCCCGACTCCGCGCACATCGTCCCCCTTGGTCTCGGTAAGCCCCGTCGTGTGCAAGCCGATCATGCTGGGGCGGAGGTTCTTCTCTTTTTCCGTAATGTTCTCGATCGCCATCAGGATCGAATAATCCCCTCCGTCGAGTACGGCGGTGATGTCGCTGACCGAGGTGTTGCGCACGGCGATGGGTTCGTTGAAATGGCGGGTGAAAAAGACCTTGGTGTACGAGGCGCACCCCTGCGCGGCGTGCATCAGGGGCATACAGTCCTTGACCCCCAGAAACGCCAGGGTAGCGCCCATCGGCTGGGAGTGTTTGATCGGGTTGACCTGCAATGGCTTGGAAGATGGAGGAATAATGCGGTGCGGTTCCATGACAACTCCTTGTTATCATGGAAAATGCAAGTTTTGTGCGAGAAAGGTGCAATTGATAGGTTTATCCCCTTTAATCGCATCAATATCTGATATGATTAATACAAATCACCTCATAAATTGATACGATTAATCCAAATACAATGCAAAATCTCCCGTTTACCCTATCGTTGTACAATTAATTTCATACACTCATCTTAGGAACCATTCCATGAAACACGTCCTTCTTCTAAACCTTCACCAAAAATACGAAGGGTTCGCCAACGGCAATCTCACCCGCGACCTCCTTAGCACCGCCAAAGCGTATTTTGCCGCCAACGGCTATGAGATCAAAGAGAGCGTTATCGAAGAGGGCTACGACATTGCCAGCGAGCTCGAAAAATTCAAATGGGCCGACCTGTTTTTCGTCCAGTCCCCCGTCTACTGGATGGGACTGCCGTGGCTGGGGAAAAAGTACCTCGATGAGATCCTCTCGGGGGGCAACGGCACGGTGACGTTCGTCAACGACGGGCGGGCGAACGGAGGGGCATACGGCAGCGGCGGTCTGATGAAAGAAAAACGCTACATGCTCAGTTTTACCTATAACTGCCCTCCGAGCGAATTTGACAATCCGAATGGTTTTTTCGAGGGGCTCAGCCTCGATCAGGCAAACGTCGCCCTCCACAAAGCGTTCCAGTTCTGCGGGGCGCAGCCCTACCGCAGCTACTCGGTCCACAACGTCTACGGGGCCGATTTCAGCATCGACGCCGCATTGGACGGCCTGCGCCGCAGACTCAGCGAGAACTTCTCCTAATCCGCCTCCCACGGCGCGGGACGCCCGACGTTGGCAAATACCGGGTTGCGAAACGCGTATTTGAGCTCTTCGGCGAGGTTTAGAAGTCCCTCGTATCCTCCGTAACTCGTTTTTTTCTCCTGGTTGACGTCGATGAAACTGATTTTCTTCTTGATAGCCGTATAGAGGCTCCGTCCCCCGGCGAGGAGGATATGGGCCCCCGTAGAGTCGATCACCCTGGCCTGTTCGGCGGCGGGTTTGGTCATCAGTATCCCATCGGGTCCCAGGTATTCGCGCGCCTTGTCAATGTCGTCCTGAGTCGATTTAGCGATGCTCGTCGCGACCACTTCGATCCCCAAATCCTGAAGCCCCGACGCGATCGACCACGCCTTGTTACCCCCGGTGTTCAGAACCGCCTTTTTCCCGGCGAACAGTTCACGATACGGGCGAAGTTTCGTTTCGAGTTCGGCTTCGGCCTGAGCAATCACCTCTTCGGCACGGGCGATGAGTTCGGGGGCTCCCAGCGCACGGACGATTTCGCGGATCGCGAACGTCGTGTCCCGTTTTCCGTAAAAGGAGATGGAGATCCAGGGGATGCCGTAACGCTCCTCCATTTTCCGTGTAAGGGTGATAAGCGACTTGGCGCAGACGATGACGTTGAGGCGGGCGCGGTGGGCACATCGTATGTCTCCCACCCTCCCGTCGCCGCTTAGCGAGCTCAACACCCGTATGCCGATTTTCTCGAAGAGAGGGAGATACTGCCACATATCCCCCGTGACGTTATAGTCGCCGATGAGGTTGATGTCGTAAGGGGTTGTAGTTTCGGGTTCTTTGGTGCCGATGAGGTGTTCGAGTACCGCTTCGCCCGCCAGCCGCGACCCGAGATTTTTACTCCCCACAAATCCGGGTGCATGGACGGGAACGATTGGGATGCCGTGACGCTCAGACCCTTTTTTGCAGGTCATGTCGATGTCATCCCCGACCAGTGCCGTTACACAGGTCGAATAAACGAAAATCGCCTCGGGACTGTAGTGCTGCACGATATAGTCGATCGAATCGCCCAGTCGTTTGTCGCCGCCGAAAATGACGTCATTGGTCGTGATCCCCGTCGTAAAGCCCATCTGGGTATGGTCGCGTCCCGCGTACGACGTTTTTGTCTCGCGGGTCTCCCACGACGCCCCGAGGCACGTCTGGGGACCGTGGACGAGATGAACGGCGTCGGCGTAAGGAAAGAGCGATATCTGCGCACCGTCGAAGGCGCATCCTCCTGCGGCAAGTCCCGGTTTTGGCTTGTCGCACCCTTCTCCTGGTTTTTTGTTCTTGCTGTGGGAACAGGCGCTCTCGTTCATGAGTTCTTTGATCTTGGCACGGCTGACCATGGTAGGCTCCTTGCGTGAAGTCTTTACCGTATGCAAATTTCATGCGATCTCAACGTTTCTTTAAGGATCGGGGAGTACCATTTATTTGTTTCGATAATTTTCGTATCGCAGGAGGGCGCAGATGGAACACGCAGGGAAACGGATCATTGCCGCCGATATGGGCGGCCTTAAAAGCTACAGAGTCGATTATATTTCCGAAACGGGGCGTTATCATATAGAAGCGCTGGAAGATATCGATTACATCGAAGGGCGCAAGAAAACCGGGGATCTTCTGAGTGACGACCGCGGTAATTTCCAGCACTCGAGCGGAGAGAACCACACACTGGAGCATCACGTCGAACAAGAACTGGTGCGTACCGTTGCCGGAGACATTTCGAAACTCCTCGCCGACTCGGAACCGGGATCGTGTTATCTGGCGTTTCCTGCCAGACACCATGACGAACTTGTCGCAGCCCTCTCCGAAACGGCCCGCAAGGCGGTTGGCAAATCCGTAAGCGCCAATTTGCGCAAATGTCCCGCAGGAGAGCTGTTAAAGCATTTTTCCTGATAATCAGAGTTTCGTAGCGGTCATCAGAAAAACGGGATAGTTTTTCCCCTCTTTCTCGATCGTACAGGCGGTATGGAACCGTACATTTGAAAATCCCGCTTCTTCAGCCGTTTCGCGCAGTTTTTCACGGTCAAATCCCAGATGAAACACCCCTTCGTTGCCGTGCGAATGGAACGTCCCGTCTTCGGCATCGAGATCGGCGATCGCAACAAACCCGTCTCGCTTGATGTGCTTGCGAAATGCACGGAATAGCGCTGCGGTATCCTCGACATGGTGCATCGCCATCGAGCTTACGATCCCCTCGAACGTCCGATCCAGCGGTTCGTTGAGCAGATCGGCGCATACGGTTTCCATCCGTAATTGCGGCGTATTTTTGGCGGCGGCCTGTTCAAGCATTTTTTCGGAAAGGTCGACTCCGGTCACCGATCGCACCTGCGGGGCGATGCGAAATCCCAGCAGTCCCGTGCCGCAGCCGAAATCGAGAATATCCATGTGCCCAAGCAGCGCAATGCGGCTTGCGATGGTCTGAAAAACCGATTCGGCGATGAATCGACGCATATCCCCTTTATCCCAGTTTTCCGCCGCACGGTCGAAACGCTCCGTCATCGTATCCCCCCTCTTTTTACTCGCCGCATTATGAACCAAAAAGATGAAAAAATCAACGCCGCCCGCCGCCGAAATTGCAACACAGTTGCGACACTATAGTGGCACAATGCCTTCCATGATCCGTATTATTTTCAATTATCAAGGAATGGCCGAATGGATTACAGCTTTGTAGCCAAACATCTCAAAGAGATCGGATTTGAGATGCGACTGCTGCTTGTAGAGGACGATCCCCTACTCCAAAAACAACTGCAATCTTTTTTACAGCGTTTTTTTAAAACCATCGACATCGCCTCCGACGGCGTCGAAGCGATCATGCTTTATCAGGCCAATCCCTACGATCTGGTCGTGACCGATTTGACAATGCCCGTCATGAGCGGAACCGAACTGGCCGCAAACATCCGCGAGCTGAACCCACGCCAGCGTATCGTCATCATATCCGGGGATTCGGGAACCGAACGGCTGCTGGAACTCATCAACATCGGGATCGACGCGTTTATCGTCAAACCGCTGAAGATGAATGAAGTCCTGATCCATCTGGAAAGAACGTGCCAGGCGGTGTACGATCAGAAAATGCTCGATTATTTCAGCACGATGCTCGAAGAATCGAACCGCGAACTGCGCGAAGCGAATCTCGAACTCAGCTGCGCTCTCGACGAATACAAGCGCGATAAGCGCAACGCTTCCAAGGAACCCCGCACCGAAACCGTTCAGACCTTCATTCCCCCACAGACGTGCGAGCTTTACAATGATCTCGGAGCCGGTCGGGAACTCAACGAAAGCGAAAAGGTGATGCTCTACACCCGCAACGAAAAGACAAGTGCCGAAGAGTTTCACAGCGCCTACCCGCTTGAACTGGACAAAACCGACGAAGAGCTGGAGCTGCTCGAAGACAGTTTTCACCTCCTGCTTACCAATGCCGAGCGCAACGCCACACAAGAAACCCTCTCGAAGCTAACCGATATTTTACGCGATTACGCGCGGGAAATCGAACTTATCCCCCAGTTCGGAGCCCTCTCCTACGGGATCCAGCAACTGGCCAGAACGTTTGAATCGGTGGACGATCCGGGAAAACTCCCCGGGATCATGCCGATGCTCTCCTCGCTCTTCGACAACCTCGAGCGATGGCGCAAAGAGGTGCTGCATTACCGGCGTGCCGAGGACATTCACTATCTGGACAATTCGCTCATCAGCGACGCTCTTAGCCTTGAGGGGCTTTTGAGCAACCAACACGCGGTCTCTTCGGATAACGACATCGAATTATTCTAACACAAGGATTCGGCAATGAAACAATGGCTCACCGGTATACCGGTCTCGAAAAAACTCGGCTTCATCATGGTACTCGCCTCTGCGGTCGTGATTTTCGAAACACTGATTTTCCTGCTCGCGACCAATTCGCTCAACAAAGAGTTCGAAAGCTTCGACCAGAGGAGTTTCGAAGGGGTCAAAGCGGTACTGGAGACCGAAAAGGAACTGAACTATTTCAGCCGTATTACCCGTGAGATAATGCTCGGCGGCGACCTAAACGAAAACCTGAACAAACTCGACGATACCTACGAAAAAATCGAAATCCTCTTTAAACGGATGGAACAGACAACCAGCGACGCGGCACAACGCGGCATCTGTAAAAAAGCGAAAAACGACGCGATGGTCTTTATAACGTCGTCGCGCGATCTGATGCGCACCCTTCAAAACGGGCCGCACGACCTGGGAGCGACCTACCGGTTCTACCATGCCAATTTCTCGCCGCTGGCCAAAGCGTCGCGCGAATCGATGAAGAGTCTCGTGGCATCCAAAATGGATGAAGCGGCCCGAATGAAAGAGACGTTTAAAAACGATATCCTCATGTGGGGAATCGTCGCCGGAATCGGCGGAGCGATCGGGATCGCCGCGATGATCGTCATCATGCTTATGATCGCCTCACAGATAAAAGAATCGCTCTCCCTGGCACAAAACGGCCTGCTGGGATTTTTCCGTTTTCTGGGGGGAGAAGAGAAACACGCCCAGCCCCTGCCTGATCTGGGTAGCGACGAATTCGGGAAAATGGGAGCCATGATCAACCGCAATATCAAAGAAGCGGAAGCGAAGTTCAACGAACAGCAGCAGGCGATCCTCGATTTCGAAACCATCTGTTCAAACGCCAGCAAAGGATTTCTCCACCACCGTATCGCCACCCGGTACAGCGATCCCAATCTCCAGCAGCTCTCCCGCACGCTCAATACGTTCCTTGACGAAATCGAACTCACCTTCGGAAAACTGGTGGCCATTTTCGTCGATTTCGCACAGGGCGACTACAGCAAATCGGGAGAATCGCGCGACGCGAAAGGATCGTTTGCGTCGATTGACCAGGCGGTCAGCGCCGTGGCGGCTTCCAACAGCGAGATTTTTTCACTGATTTCGCGGTTCTCGCGCGAATTTACCCGTGACGCCCATCATCTCGCCTCTTCGGGCGACGAACTGAGTGCGAGCGCCAACCAGCAGGCTTCGAGCCTCGAAGAGACCGCGGCGGCTATCGAAGAGCTCACCTCGAACGTCGCATCCAATACCTCGAAAGCCGAAACGATGGCCCGTACGGCCCAGGAAGCGATGCATGCCGCCGAGCGGGGTAACACCGTCGCGGGCGAAAGCCTCGAAGCGATGCATGAAATCGTCCGCGCGACCGAAGCGATCAACCAGGCGGTCGACATCATCGACAACATCGCGTTCCAGACCAACATTCTCTCGCTGAACGCCGCCGTCGAAGCGGCCACCGCCGGGGAAGCGGGCAAAGGATTCGCCGTCGTCGCACAGGAAGTGCGCAACCTCGCCAACCGCAGCGCCGACGCCGCAGCGCAGATCCAGCAGCTCGCCCGCAGCGCGCGCGAAAAATCGCAAGGCGGTCTGGAAACCTCCCAAAACATGATGGAAAGTTTCTCGATGATCGCCCGCAAGATCACCGAAACCGACGCGATGGTGCGCGACGTCGCGAGTGCGAGCCGCGAACAGATGGCGGGTATAAACCAGATCAACGATGCCGTCAGCCAGCTCGACCAGATGACGCAGCAAAACGCCAAAACCGCCAACAATGTCGCCCAGATAGCCAACGAAATCCTCGATAAAACCGAGCAGTTCGAACACATGCTCTCACGCGTCCGCTTCGATGAGAGCGTGGAGCACCACAACTGTGACGTGCAGATGATTTTCGACACGGCGAAACTCAAAATCGATCACATCAATTTCAAAGAGAACAACTACAAAAAACTCAAAAGCGAACACAGCGTCTGGCGGGTGAGCAACCACCACGAGTGCAATCTTGGCAAATGGATCGACGAACACGCTTCGGCGCCGTTTGCCCAGGGGGAAGCGTGGAATGCGCTGCTCAGCGCCCATGAAAAAGTCCACAGCGGGGTGCAGTCCTACATCGAAGCCGATCTCTCCCGTGCCTCTTCCCAGACTCTCGAGCGGATCACGCGCGATCTCGAAGAGGCGACGCGCGGCGTCTTCAACGGACTCGATGCCATCAAATCCCTCAACTGCGGCGGGAATCTCTAACCCGCCTCCCCGCGCGCCCGCGCGTTTGCAACACACTTGCCACACTAACGTCATACAATTCCCCAATTTACTTCAAGGAGCATGCATGCGCGTTAACGTCTTGCTTTCACTCGCACTCTTATCCCTCTCCCTTTCGGCTTCGACTCCCATCGACAAAATCGTTTTCGAAGGTAACGAAAAAATCCCGACCAAGAAACTCAATGCGCTGGTTCAGCCCTATCTGGGCAAAACGCTTGACGCTTCCACCGCTGAGCGGATCGCAGGAGACGTCGAGTCGTTTTACCGTAAAAACAATTTCAGCCTCGCCTACGCTTCGGTCGCCTCCATCGACGAAAAAAACCGCACCGTGACCGTCAGTATCAAAAAATATACCGATTTCAACCGGCGTTCCATCGGTGAAATGGAGCGGCGGCCGTTGCACAAAGGGCTGATCAACCGCGTCTTTTTCACCGGAAACGAAAAGATTTCAACCTACCGTCTGATGAAAGAGATCGAACCGCTGCTGGGGACCGAGCACAACGACGACGCACTCGCGAAACTGGTTAAAACGGTCGAAGATTATTACCGTTCCCGCCGCTACGAACTCGCCTACGCCGAAATCGCGCAGGCCGACGACAACGGCATCGTCACCGTCGCGATCAAAAAATACCCATCTTTCAAAGCCCGCTACGCCCGCGAAGGGAAAAACTGATCCCCCCTCTTGTTTCGCCACGCCGCACGTATGAGGGAAAGTTTCTCCTCCGGCAGCGCTAAAATCGTTTTGCCACAAAGTTGCAACATTAAAGCGTTACGATACCCCTGATTACAATGTAATAAAAATGTAACCGAAAGGGGGAACCTCATGAACACGTCTTTGTTCGAACGGCTCTCCATCCGACAGCGGATGACCTATCTCGTCCTCAGTGTCACGGCGGCGGTCGTCTTCGCTGCGGTATTCGTCTTTTTCGCCCTGAGCAAAATCGAATCCGACTATACCCAGCTGCAGCAAAACGCCACGGCCGGAGCGCTGTATACCCTAGAAATCGAAAAAGACCTCAATTACGTCAGCCGCACCAGCCGCGACATCATGCTCGGCAACAGCTATGACAAAAACATGGTGAAACTCCAGGAGCGATCCGAAAAAATCAAAAAGAACTTCGCCGAACTCGAAAAACTGGCCGACTCGGAGTCCGAATCGCTGATCGCCGAAGCCAAGCGGACGACGTTCGCGTTTCTGGACAACACGATGGCGCTGATGCAGACCCTCGGCAAAATGGATAAAACCCTCATTTCGGCCAACACGATCCCCATTTACGGCCAGTACAAAAAAGAGCTGACTCCCTATGCCGAAGCCTCACGCGAAAGTTTCGAAAAAGTGGTCAAAATGAAGCGGGACCGCTTCGTCGCCGCTACCGATGAGATGCACGACAACATCCTCTTTTTCAAAACGGCGGTCATGGTCTCGGGGATCGCGGTTGCGGTGATGATTTTCGCGTTTGCCAATCTCGTCCAGCGTTCCATCGTTTCGGCACTCGAATCGTTTACCCTCGTCATACGCCGCGTCGCCGAAGGTAATTTTGCCCAGACCCGCATCGAGGCCGCTCCTGGGACCGAACTCGGCCTCATGGGGCATTCGCTCGAACAGCTCATCAGCCAGATAGAGACTTTTATCCACCGGATCAATCTCACCATCGGCAACGCGACGCGCGGGGATTTTAGCGTACCGCTGAGTTCGCAAGGGATGCACGGCGAGTTCATCGATGCGACCGAACTGGTCCGCAATTCGATCCGTGTAATGGAAGAGCAGGAAGGGAAAAAGCAGCGCGACGCGCTCAATTCGGAGCTGAGCAAGCTCTCGGTCGAAGTGACCGAATCGCTCGCGGTCATCCAGCACAATCTCGAGCACAACATCGCCAATCTCAAAGAGGTGACCCGATCGACGAAAGAGGCCGCCAACCTCTCCGACGACAGCCGTCAAACGATCGAAATGATCGTACGTGAACTCGAAACGATGAAACAAAGCGTCAACGAAAACAACGAGGCGATCATCCATATGGCTTCGCGCACGCAGGAGATCAATTCGATCATCCGGCTCATCACCGACATCGCCGAGCAGACCAACCTCCTCGCGCTCAATGCCGCGATCGAAGCCGCACGGGCCGGCGAGCACGGACGCGGTTTCGCGGTCGTCGCCGACGAAGTGCGCAAACTGGCCGAGCGGACGCACAAAGCCACGGGTGAAATCGCCGTCTCGATCAACTCGCTCAAACAGGATATGAGCGACATCGAAAAAAGTGCCGAAGAGATGAACCAGGTGGTCGAATCCTCGACCGAGCACATCCACGATTTTGAAAAAACCCTGATCCGGCTCAACGAGACGTCGACAAGCATCGTCAATTCGTCGTACATGATGGAAAACAGCGTCTTCATCGTCCTGGCGAAAATCGACCACATCATCTACAAATCGCGCGCCTACAACAGCCTCATGCGCTGTGAGCCCCGTCTTGAGGTGCTGACGACGCAGCAGTGCAGCATCGGCCAATGGTATAACGAAGAGGGGCGGCGGCGCTTCGGCAAAACGGCGAGCTTCGCGCAGATGACCCGGCCGCACGAAATCGTCCATGACCGCGTCAATAAAAATCTCGCTTTCATCAAAGACCCCTCCGGGCAGCTCTGCCTGAGCCACGCAAGCGAGATTATCGCCAACTTCCGCGATATGGAAGAGGCAAGTACCGAACTATTCGTCCTTATGGACAATCTGACCAAGGAGACAGCATAAATGAGAGAAATTGAGATGGATGAAACGTCGCTGATCATTTCGGAGACCGACGCGCGGGGTGTCATCACCTTTGCCAACGACGATTTTCTGCGATACAGCGGATACGGTTGGGAAGAGCTTTTGGGCAAACCCCACAACATCCTCCGCCATCCCGACATGCCCAAGGCCGCCTTCAAAGACCTTTGGGACACGATCAAGAAGGGAGCAACCTGGAACGGTTTTGTCAAAAACCGCACCAAACACGGCGAATACTACTGGGTCTACGCCACCGTTTCACCGATCACTTTCGAAAACGGCGAGACACGCTACCTCTCGCTTCGGCGCAAGCCGACCCGGCAGGAGATCGCCAAATACGACGCGCTTTACAAAACGATGCATTAAGGAGCATTATGTTCGATATCAGTAAAAAAGACTACCTGATCCTCAAACAGGCCATTAACGACTGCCGCCATTTCGTCCTCGAAAAAGTGAACGAAGTGGACAGCCGTTTCACCAGCGGCAGCCACCGCATTAACGATCTGCTCGAAGATCTCCACCGTTTCGCCGCCGAATACAAAGCGGTCCGCGACGCCAATTACATCCAGGCAGGAATGCTCGCCATGTCGGTTTTTCGGGCCAAAACCGGGGAACTGAGCAACGTCAGCATGGCGCAGTGCACCCATAACGGAAGCGGGGTTCTCAAAGAGACGACCAACTTTTACAACGGGCTCATGAGCCGTCTCAAAGAGCTGTTCAGCGAGATCGAATCGGGATTCACCCGGATCAGCAACAACGACCTGCGGGTTCCGTTCAAATCCGACGGGTGGCATCACGACATCCGCACCCTCAACGAACACATCAACGAGCTTCAGGAAATCATCGCCGAACAGTACCGTCAGCAGCTCGGCGACGCCCTCGCCCTCCGGCGCAATACCTCGGAGCTTTCCCGCTATTCCGAAGAGCTCAGCGCCAGTGCGAGCCTGCAGGCTTCCAGTCTCGAAGAGACCGCCGCCGCCGTCGAGGAACTCACCTCGAACGTCTCGTCCAACGCCGAAAAAGCCGAAGCGATGAGTCGCGTCGCACGCGAAGCGAAAACCGCCGCCCGGCACGGCAACGACATCGCGCAGGAAAGTTTTGCGGCGATGAACGAGATCGTCCGCGCGACCGAAGCGATCAACCAGGCCGTATCGACCATCGAAAACATCGCGTTCCAGACCAATATCCTCTCGCTCAACGCAGCTGTCGAAGCGGCCACCGCAGGCGAAGCGGGCAAAGGGTTCGCCGTCGTCGCCCAGGAAGTGCGCAACCTCGCCAACCGCAGTGCCGACGCCGCCCGCCAGATACAGGAAGTCGCCCGCCTCGCACGCGAAAAATCGCAGGGAGGTCTGGAAACTTCCAAAAACATGATGGAAAGCTTTTCGACGATCGCCGACAAAATCTCGGAGACCGACGAGCTGGTACGCGACGTCACCCTCGCCGGGCGCGAACAGATGGCCGGAATCGCTCAGATCAACCATGCGATCACGCAGCTCGACCAGATCACCCAGCAAAACGCCAAAACGGCCAATAACGTCGCTTCCCTCTCAGGCATCGTTCAAAACCTCTCAGACCATATGTACGCCGAAATCTCCCAAAAAGAGTTCAGGGGAAAAGAGCAGCTTCTCGCTTCGGCGAACTGACTCTCCCGCCTCCCCCTCTTTTCTCCCCTGCGGGTGTGATAAAAACGTTATTTTTTTGCGACGCACTTGCAACACTAAAACCGCATAATTTCCTTACCAAACCATGAGGAATCAACGACATGCAAATCTTTACCTCGAACGGTGCCGAACGCGTTTTGACCGACAAGGCGTTTTTGGTTTCCGAAACCGACGAAAAAGGGATTATCGTCTTCGCCAATGACGACTTCTGCACCATTGCCGATTACCGGGTCAGCGACCTGATCGGCCGGCCTCACAATATCGTGCGCCACCCCGACATGCCGAAGGCGGCGTTTAAAAGCCTCTGGGACACCGTACACGAGGGAAAAATATGGACCGGATTCGTCAAAAACAAAACCCGCAGCGGGTCGGAGTATTACTGGGTGTATGCGACCGTCTTTCCGATCACCCGCAACGGTAGACGCCACTACATCTCCTGCCGCCGCAAACCTACCCGCGATGAAATCGCGCAAGCCGAAGCGCTTTACCAAACCCTCTAAGGAAAACTGATATGTTCGGAACCAAACCTGCCGACGCCCAACTGCTCGAAGCGATGATCGAAGACATTTTCGATATCGCCGAAGGAAAACGCAACCGCTACCGCTATTCGGGGGCCGAATTCGCCGACCGTAAACTCGAAAAAGTCTCGAACGCGATCCATCGCCGCCTTGCTTCGCTCATCGAGAGCAAGCAAAAAGACATGCTCGCGATGGGCGAGCTGATACTCGCGCTCGACCAGATGAAATCGGGAATCTTCAAACCGTCCGAAATCGACGCGCACGGCAGTGAAATGAGTGTGATCGCTTCGTCGTTCAACGCCTTTACCCTTCTGCTCTCGGAGCGGTTTGTGCAGATCGTCCAGACCCTCTCTACCTACTCCACCAACGATTTTACCCCGCGCCTGAGCGAAGGGGAACTTCAAGGCGAACTCGCATCGCTGATCCGAGGCGTCAACAACCTGGCCGACGAAATCACGCAGATGCTCTCTGATAGTCTTCGAAACGGGCTGGACCTGCAAAACGAAGCCGCGATGCTGCGCGAGGCGATGGAACGCCTCTCGAATGCCAGCAACGAGCAGGCCGCCAATCTCGAAGAGACCGCCGCCGCGATGGAGGAGATGACAGGGAACGTCCAGGGGAATGCCCAAAAAGCCAACGACATGGCCCGCATGGCGGCACAAACCGACGATAGCGCCAAACAAGGAGCCGCACTGGCCGACAAAACGGCGCAGGCCATGACCGAGATCCAGGAGGCGACCCGCTCGATCAACAATGCCGTCGCCATCATCGAAAACATCGCGTTCCAGACGAACATCCTCTCGCTCAACGCCGCCGTCGAAGCGGCCACCGCAGGCGAAGCGGGCAAAGGGTTCGCCGTCGTCGCCCAGGAAGTGCGCAACCTCGCCAACCGCAGTGCCGACGCCGCCAAAGAGATAAAATCCCTCGCCGAACAGGCCGCCGCCAAATCGGACGAGGGAATGAACATCGCCGGCGATCTCACCAAAGGATTCGAAGTGATCGCCGAAAAGATCGAGCAGACCACGATGCTCGTCCAGGACGTCAGCAACGCGAGCCGTGAACAGATGCAGGGGATCGGACAGATCAACACCGCGATTACGCAACTCGATCAAATGACCCAGGAAAACGCCAAAATCGCCGCCAACGTCACCCGGACCGCCGAAACGGTGCAGATTCTCTCCGACGATATTTACCGCCATATCGAATCCAAACAGTTTCGGGGAAAACACGAGCTGCTCGGCGGACGCCGGGGATCCTGAGTGAATTAACATTCATTTTGTCTGCGTCCCACGTATAGGGCGCGGTTATAATGCAACATAGTTGCAACTTTTCCTTTCTACACTTCCATCATTGCACACAACCAAAAGGAGTTCAACGTGTTTAACAACCTCACCATTAGAGAGAGGCTGCGACTATTCCCGATTTTTGCCGTCATCATGACGGCGGGGGCCGGTATTTTCATTTTTATGTCCAAAAGCACCGGAACCGATACGTTTATCGCCGAAACGCTGATTATCGCAGGCGGATTGGCGTTCATCGCCCTCTCGAGCGCGGTATCGAAAACAATCCTCAATTCGGTCGAAAACCTCACGCACGGCTTTGAAGCGATCACCCGCACCAACGATACGGGCATCCGGCTCGAGATTTCGGGCAACGACGAAATCTGCGAAGCGGCACGCCACTTCAATGCCTATATGGAGCGTCTCGACGCGGTTGCGCACAAAGACCAAGAAGCGATCGCCGACATCGCCAACGTCGCCAAACTTATGGCCGTCGGGTTCGTCTCAGTCCGGATCAAAGCGCAGGCCGGCAGCCCCGCACTGCAACAGACGATCAACGGATTCAACACCGCCCTGGCCGAAATGGAAAAAGCGACCGCCGAAATCTCGCGCGTCATGTCGGCTCTGGGGACCAGCGATTTCGCCGTCGAATTCGAGACGGGCAAATACTCCGGCGAACTTGGCGGTATGATGACGAGCCTGCAGGGGCTCAGCGAAAGCATCGGCGATTTCATGGCCCTCCTCTCCAAAAACGGCATCGCCCTCAACCAGGGTGCCACCACCCTCTCGGGTGCCAGCAACGATCTGTCCGGTTCGAGCAATACCCAGGCTTCGAGCCTCGAAGAGACAGCCGCCGCGATCGAAGAGCTCACCAGCAATATCTCGGCCAACAGCCAGAAAGCCTCCGAAATGGCGTCGCTGGCGCGTGAAACCGAACAGGCCGCCAGCGAAGGCAAAGCCCTCGCCGATACGACGGTCATGTCGATGAACGAGATCAGCAAAGCGACCCAGGCGATCAACGAAGCGGTTGCCATCATCGAAAACATCGCCTTCCAGACCAATATCCTCTCGCTCAATGCCGCCGTCGAAGCGGCCACCGCAGGCGAAGCGGGCAAAGGGTTCGCCGTCGTCGCCCAGGAAGTGCGCAACCTCGCCAACCGCAGCGCCGACGCCGCCTCGCAGATCAAAGAACTCGCCGAACTGGCCAACGCCAAATCCAAAGACGGTCTGGCCGTGAGCGAAAACATGATGAAAGGGTTCGACGTCATCAACCAGAAAATCTCCCACACGACCCAGCTGGTCCAGGACGTCGCCAACGGCAGCCGCGAACAGATGGCGGGGATCAACCAGATCAATTCCGCCGTCGCGCAGCTCGATCAGATGACGCAGCAAAACGCGTCACTTGCGGGCGAAGTGAGCAAGCTCAGCGAAGAGATTCTGGGTATGTCGCAAACCCTCAGCGCGACCGCGGCAAAGACCAAATACCGAAAAGAGTCCGAAAACCGCGTCTGCCGAATCGACATGATGTTCGAAACGAACAAACTCAAATTCGACCACGTCAATTTCAAAAACAACAACTTCGGCAAACTCAAAGAGAGCGTCACCGCATGGACGGTCACCAACGAACATCAGTGCGATCTGGGCAAATGGATTCAGGCCCACAGCAACGAGAGTTATGCCAAAGGCTCCGAATGGAACGAACTCCTCTCCAACCATGCCCACGTCCACCAGAAGGTTCAGGAGTACATCAACCGCGAAAAAGCGGGAGCCAGACCCGAAGAGCTCGAACGGATCGCCAAAGAGATCGAAACCGACACCACCAAAGTGTTTGCATCACTCAACAAGGTGCGCGTAGCCGCATGCGGTCAGTCGCATCCGGCTCCCGAACCCGTTCGCCCCGCACATCGTACTCCGCGCCCTTCCGCCGCGCCCGTACGTCCCGCGGTACGGGTATCCGAACCCGCTTACGCCAAACCTGCCTATACGGCTCCCAAGCCGCCGGTCAAACATGACGATGACGATATCTGGGAGAGTTTTTAACCACGTGAATCGCCTTAGGCGTTTCACCCCGCCAGCCCTTTTTTCACGGACGGCGAAACGACCGTTTTGCCACAATATTGCAACACTAATACGGAATACTGACAGCGTAGTTTTAAAAGGATACGGTAATGAATACCCTCTGGAATTTGTTAGAAGACGAAGATCGCTTCCCCTCGCTCGAAGGGAGCGGTTTTGGTCTGGTCGACGCGCGGGAAAAGGGATGCGACGTTTTGGTATGCGGGCTTGAACACGTCGAGTACGCAGGCGCTTTCGTCGATCCCAAAGAGTGCTTTTTCATCGTCGCGCTGAGCGATCCCGAGCTGGAACGGCGGCTGGTACCGGATTCGTTCAGCGCATGGATCGACCGCAAACGGCTCGAACGTCTTCCCGCGATGCTCGAAGCCTACCGGCCCCATATCGAGCAGCGGGCCCGGACACGGCGTCTGCGGGAGATGCTCAGCCGCTTCAGCGTCGATACGGGGGTCCATCAGGCGAACCTCGAGGGGATCAAACAGAGCATGCGCGAAAGCACGCGCGAAATCGAAACGATCTTCGAAGAGCGGGTCGAAGAGATGCGCGCCATCCATAAAGACGCCGCGGTCGCCCACGAAAAACTGACCGCCCTCAAGGCCCAGATCGTCCCCGAAGAGTTCAACGATCTTGAAGAGTCGTGGAACATGACCCACTCGATCCTCTCGCGTACCGACGACGTCATCAAGGCGATGTTCGGCTTCATCATGGTGCTCCAGTGCGAAGACCGGATCACCCAGATGATCGACGGGATCAGCAAGATCATGGAAGACGACATCGTCCATGCACGCGAAAACGGCTGCGGCGTCAGCATGGCCGAACAAAACGAACTCAAAGCCAGACTCGTGCCGTTTTACACGATCCAAGAACAGCGCGATTACGCGATGGGCCATGAGGATGCCATGCAAGGGTGCAAGCCTGAGCAGGTCGATATCGACGACTTTACGTTGTTTTAATACCAAATACGGAGAAAAATATGCCAAAGATTTTGATTGTTGACGATTCCAATATGCTGCGCGACATGGTCAAATACGCCCTGAACGAAGGGGGATACCCCGAGGTTACCGAAGCGATCGACGGTGCCGACGGCCTCGAAAAAGCCAAGGCGACGGTATTCGACCTGATCGTTACCGACATCAACATGCCCAACATGAACGGGTTTGACCTGATCGTGGAACTGCGCAAGCTCCCCTCTTACGCGAAAACCCCGATTCTCACCCTCACTACCGAAAAGAACGATGACATGAAAGCCAAAGGAAAGGCGGTCGGGGCAACCGGATGGATCGTCAAGCCGTTCGTCCCCGAGCAGCTTCTCAAGGCGGTCGGAATCGTCCTCAGCCGCTAAGGAAGGTTATGGCAGTTTTTGATATTAACAAATATCGGCAGATGTTCCTCGAAGAGGCCGAAGATATTTTCGAGACGATCGATACGCTGCTGCTCGAAGCCGAAGAGAGCGGCGACATGGACGGCGAGACGATCAATTCGCTCTTCCGCTCGGTCCATACCCTCAAAGGGAACTCCGCTTCGGTCGAGCTTGCGATGTTCGCGGCCCTCGCCCATGAACTCGAATTTTTCATGGACCGCCTGCGCAACGGCGAGCTCTCGTTCGAAGAGAGCATGGCGGGGTTGCTGATCGAAGGTATCGACACCCTCAAAGAGGTGCTCGAACTCGAACTGGCAAGCGAACTGGCAGAGGAGCGTTTCGCCGATATCAAGGCGCTTCTTCTGCGCAAGATCGACGCTTTTAACGAAGACTCGCGCGAGCTGGAAATGCTCATGGCCTCCGCCGGCAGCGATGAGGATTTCGGGCTGCTTCTTCCCCTCGATGATGAAGAAGGGTTCGGCCCTCTGGGCCAGGAGCCCTCGGAAGAGACGGAACTGCCGCAGGGGATGGACGAATACTTCGGCTTGTTCGACGATCATGCACACTCCCCGCAAGAGCAGGAAGTTCCCCCGTTCGAAGAGATTTTCGGATTTTTCGACGATCTGGAACAAGAGGCTTTCCGCCGGGCGGGAGACGAACTATCCTCGGGTTCCGAAGGGTTCGGCTTTTTCGACGATGCCCCGTCGGCTCCGATCGCCCTCGAGGAGGATTTCGGGTTTTTCGACGACATCCCGGTGCGCGCGGTCCAAACAGCCGACACCGCAGTCTCCAAACCCGCAACGCCCAAAGAAGCCCTTACAGCGGAAAACAAGGAAGCCAAGAAGTTCAAAGCCGACAGCACCTCGAATTCGATCCGCGTGGATCTGTCGAAAATCGACGGTTTGATGAACAACATCGGCGAGCTGGTCATTGCACACTCGATGCTCTCGCAGTACACCTACACGATGGAAGACCAGAAGATCAAAGCCGAACTCTCCGAACGGCTCGATCTGATCGACCGCCATATCAGAGAGCTCCAAGAATCGGTCATGAGCGTGCGGATGGTGCCGATGGAGACCGTTTTTTCGAAGTTTCCCAAAGTGATCCGCGATACCGCCAAAAAACTCGATAAAAAAATCGATTTCAAACATTTCGGCGAAAGCGTCGAAATCGACAAAGCGATGATCGAAGGGCTCACCGATCCGCTGATGCACATCGTCCGCAACGGCCTGGACCACGGGATCGAATCGCCCGAAAAACGGCGCTCTCTCGGTAAACCCGAAACGGGGACGCTGATGATGAGCGCGGAACAGGCGAACGGCCAGATGATCATCAAAATCCAAGACGACGGCGGCGGGATCAACGTCGCCAAAGTAACAGCCAAAGCTCTGGAGAACGGGGTGATCGACGAGCATCAGGCCGCAGCGATGAGCAAAGAGGAAAAAGCGATGCTGATCTTTGCCCCCGGCCTCTCGACCGCCGACGCCGTCACCGATATTTCGGGGCGCGGCGTGGGGATGGACGTCGTGATGTCCAACATCAAAAAACTCGGCGGCGCGATCAAGGTAGACACCGAAGAGGGGTACGGCACGACGTTTACGATCGCCCTTCCCCTGACGCTCGCGATCCTCGACGGGCTCAATATCCGAATCGGGCGCGAGCAGTTTATCCTGCCGTTGTCGGCGATTATCGAATCGCTAAAGCCCGAAGAAGAGATGATCAAGCACATCGGGGACAAGGATTCGGAGATGCTCATGCTGCGCAACGAGTTTATCCCGATCGTTCGGCTGCACAACGTATTCAACGTCGCCCCCCAGTACCGCAAGCTCACCGAAGGGCTGCTGATCGTGGTACGTTCGGCGGCCCAGAAAATCGCGCTGTTCGTCGACGAGTTCATGAACCAGCAGCAGTTCGTCATCAAGCCGCTGGACAAAAATTTCCGCAACGCGCAGGGGATCGGCGGCGCCACCGTACGCGGGGACGGAACGATCGGCCTTATCATCGACACGATGAACATATTAGAGAAAAATTACTAGGAGTACGCCATGGCCATCATCGAGAGCAACCAGCTTCTGACTTTCAAACTCGGCAACGAAACCTACGGTATTCAGATCAACAAGGTGCGCGAAATCCTCACCTATCCCACGGTAACCCCGATCCCGGACGCGAGCCGTTGGGTCAAGGGGGTGATCAACCTGCGCGGCGAAGTGGCCCCCGTGATCGATCTGCGGGTCCGCTTCAACGTCAACGACGATCCCATTTACACCAACCGCACCATCATCATCGCCGTCAAAACGCAGGACATGCGGATGATCGGCCTCGTCGTCGATGAAGTATCCGACATGGAAAACGTCGACCTCGACCGCCTCTACCCCGCCCCCGATATGGGAACGTCCATCGCTCCCGAATACCTCAAGGGGCTGTTTAAAAAAGAGGAGAAAATGATCGTCATCCTCGACATCGACCGTATCCTCGACAAAGACGAGATGCAGCGCCTCTCCCGCGCCGGCGAGGGAACGACGAATGTATACAGCGCGTCAGCTTGAGCGCGCCCGCGAGCTGGCGTACCGCCACAGCGGCATCACGCTGGGGCCGAATAAGGACGTCATGATCGCCAACCGCCTCGACAAACTCAAGCGCGACGTCGCGCACGACGATATCGACGCGATTTTAAGCGCCGTAGAACAGGGGCGCTACGTCGATACGTTCATCAGCACGTTTACGACGAACAAAACCAATTTTTTCCGGGAATCGTTTCACTTTGACGATCTCCGGGACCGGGTTTTCAAACAGGCGGCCGGGAAGGGATCGGAGCTGAAAATCTACTGTTCGGCGGCATCGACGGGAGAAGAGCCCTATTCGATACTGATGACGATGGAGGCGGCCAAAACGGTCCATTCCGATGCGGCTCTGAACTATTCGCTGCTGGCGACCGACATCGATACCGACGTGCTCCGACACGCATCCAACGGCATCTATGAATGGCAAAAAAACGCCGAAGACTTTCCCGAATGGATACGTCCCTCGGAATATTTCAAACGCCGTCCCCATCCCACCAAAGAGGGGGACTACCTTATCAAGGTCAAAGAGACGCTCGCGCGGCGGGTCCGTTTCGAGCGTCACAACCTGATGGCGCAGGAGTATCCTTTCAAACCCCACGAGTTCGACGTCGTTTTCTGTCGAAACGTCCTGATCTATTTCAATCAGAACGACCAAAACGCCATATTGAAAAAACTGTTCCGCACGCTTAAACCGGGAGGAACGCTCTATCTTGGGCATTCGGAAAGCCCGCTGGAGCTCAGCCCCTATGTCGAACGGTACGGCCAGAATATTTTTGTCAAAACCAAAGAGTATCCATGAAAATCATCAAAGGGACGGTTGATTCCAAAATCGTCAAACTTTCGCGTCCCGACGCAATCAAATACATCCGTAACAAAGAGACCCTGGGCATCATCGGGGGAGAATTCGCCATCACCTACGACGAAGACGACCTCCCCATCACGACGCTGCTGGGTTCGTGCGTCGCCGTCATGCTCTACGACGCCGCACTGCAGGTTAAAGGGATGAACCATTTTCTCCTCCCAACCTCGTGCGCGCAGGGGACGTCATGCCGCTTCGGGCTCTACGCCATGGAAGCGATGCTCAACGAAATGTACAAACTCGGCTGCCGAAAAGAAAACATCTCGGCCAAAATCGCGGGCGGCGCGAATATCCTGCACGATCTCAGTGACAGCATCGGGGAGCGTAACGTCCTCTTCGCACGTCAGTTCTGCCGATCAGAGGGGATCCGTATCGTCGCCGAAAACGTCCTGGGAAGCAACGGCCGCGTTGTCATGCTCGACCGCGACTTCCAGACCATCGCCAAAACGATCGCCAACCGTTCGATGGACGAAAAGCTGGCCCAGGCCGACCGCGCCCTCGCACGCGCGGTCAACAAGACCGAAAGCGCCCCCGCAGAGAGCGGCGTGACCCTGTTCTAGGAGCGAGGATGTACCGTGTCATCGTTATCGACGATTCCCCTCTGATGCAGCGGGTCCTATCGGACATGATCTCCCGAATCGAGGATTTTACCGTCGTCGCCACCGCCTCCGATGCATTCGAGGCACGGGACCTGATCAAAAAACACGAACCCGACCTGGTTACCATCGATATCAACATGCCGAAAATGGACGGCGTGGCGTTTTTGCGCAACCTGATGCGTCTTCACCCGATGCCCGCAGTCGTTATCTCGACCGACGCTTCGCGTCACGAAGAGGTATTCGACGACGGAGCGGTGGGGTTCATACCGAAAAAAAAGATCGGCGAAAGCGACGCGTCGTTTTTCGGCCGCATGGAAGATACCCTCATGCGGCTGACGTTTCTGATCGACCGCTATCGGGCCAAAAACAAGATCAAAAAACAGCCGATCGAAATCGAAACGGCAAAAATCCATCCCGACGAACTCATTCCCCATAAGCCCTCCGCCGTTTACGGCGGCAAAATCATCGCTATCGGGGCATCGACGGGAGGGGTGGAGACGCTGATGGAGATTTTTTCCGCCCTGCGCCCCCCGTTGCCGCCGATTTTGATCACGCTGCACATCCCGTTCGGGTTTTCGGGGAGTTTCGCCGAACGGCTCAACCGCCTGAGCCCGCTCAATGTCTACGAAGCCTTCGACGGCCAGAACGTAGAGCCTTCCTCGGTCTATATCGCGCCGGGGAATCGCCATCTCACCCTCGAAATCAGAGGGGGACGCTACGTCATCAAGCTCCTCGACGGCCCCCGGATCAGCCGTCACAAACCCAGCGTCGACGTGATGATGCGCAGCGTCTGCAACGCCGCGGGACGCAACGCGATGGGGGTGATGCTCACCGGAATGGGCGATGACGGCTCCATCGGGATCAAAGAGATGTTCGACGCGGGCGCTTACACCATCGCCCAGAGCGCCAAACGGTGCGTCGTCTTCGGGATGCCGGCCAAGGCGATCGAAGCGGGCGGCGTGCGCGAGAGCGTCGACCTCGAAAACATCCCCGAACGGATCGAACGGTTCGGATCGCGCAACGGCTAAACGCTGGAGATTCCCGTGACTCCCAAAGAACGCCTCCTCGAGGCGGTCATCACCGACGCAAAGACCAAAGGGGCACCCATCATCGGCTGGCGCAGGACGCCCGGCGGCAAAGTGAGCGTCGAGTTCAAAAACACCCTTCCGCAATATTTCCTGGGACCTGCGGCGGCGGCGGACTCCCTGATCCACCAGTACAACCTCGTAGCACGCTACCGCTACCTCTATAATGCTCCCAAACGAAGCCTACGCCAGCGTGCGAACACGCAACCCGCCGATCCGCAGAAACGGGAGTCCCCTTTCGATAAAGCGCTGCACGAGTGTTCGGAGGTGATTCGACTCGATAACGCCGAATTCACCCCGACCGAAAAGAACCGTACCTATCAGGCGATGCACAAAGCGCTTGCCGACGATTCGCTCAGCCAAAGCGGCTTTTTCGCGCTCCGCCACGAAATGATCGACCACTATACGGGATTGCTGCTCGTCGAGACCGAGCCGCCGACGCGCGAAAAGCTCCGTAAACTGGTCCGTTTTTTCGAAAAAATGCATTTTTACGACATTTCCGACCTCTACTGACCCCCGCCGTTTTTTTGCAACATACTTGCCACACAAAAGCGCCATAATCTTTCCACACTCTTCCAGACGACAAGGAAAACCATGTATACGACCCAGTCCCCGATCACCCGCCAGTACGAGACCGACATCAACCGTCTCCAGCAAGATCTGGAACAAATCAACAAAAGCCTTTTCGACGCGACCGCCCACACCGCGATTTTGCTGGTCAACCCCAAAGGGGAGCTGCTGCAGACCAACAACTATTTCCACCAG
This sequence comes from Sulfuricurvum sp. IAE1, assembly GCF_004347735.1. Taxonomy (NCBI): domain Bacteria; kingdom Pseudomonadati; phylum Campylobacterota; class Epsilonproteobacteria; order Campylobacterales; family Sulfurimonadaceae; genus Sulfuricurvum; species Sulfuricurvum sp. IAE1. The sequence continues at coordinate 113,119 of NZ_SLTI01000058.1, forward strand.
GTGTTCGATTCGGTCATGGACTCGCTCTACCCGCAAAAAATCCAGACCCTCCCGATCACGAATACCTACGGGTCGTGCCCCACCGACGCTTGGTTCGAATTCCTGACGTTCAAAGACGAGCGGATGCTTCCCAAAGTCGAAATGACGATTGAGGGAAAACTCCTCTATTTCACGATCATTTCGACCGTCATCAACCATACCGAAGGGAGTTCGGACAAACACCGCGAAAGCTATATCCTTTCGCTGACCGATATCACCAACGTCGTCGAACTCCACAAAAACGAAATCAGCATCTCCAAAGAACTGGCGTACAAACAGGGTATTTTTGACGTCACAAGCGAATACATCCACAATATCGGCAACATCGTCACGGGTGCGCAGCATCTGTCCGAGCGGATCATCAAAAACCTCGAACCGATGCAGTTTTTCTTCAAATATTTCGACCATATCAAAGAGCAGCTTCTGGGGAACCGCTGTTTCATCCGCGAGGAAGCCGCCGAGGAATACCTCAAAAATCTCAAAAAAGTGGAGATGAGCCTCAACATCATCGAATCCTCCCTCACCGACACGATCAAAAACGTCCTCGACACCGACATGAAAAGCCTCCAGAAATCGATCAGCAACATCGCTACGACGATCGCTTTCCAGCAGGAACTGTACAAAAATACGAAAACGAACATGGACGAAGTGGTCAAACTCTCCGAGCTGATCGGCGAAATCCGCAGCGTGATCGAACCGCAGCTCTTCCGCCACGACATTCTGCTGATGCTCGACGTCCCCTCCGAACTCACGTTCAACATCAACCGCATTCACCTCTTCAACGGCCTGCTCAATCTCCTGAAGAATTCGATTCACGCCGTCAATACCGCCTACAACGACAAATACATCCTCTCCAAAATGATCAAAATCAGTGCCCGAAGCGTCCCCCGTGAGGGAAGTTTCTTCGAACTCGACATGATGATGAACGACTCCATCGTCATGGCCGAGGACATCGTCATCGACGTCTACGACAACGGGATCGGGATGGATGAGACGACGATCAAAAACGTCTTTTTGCAAGGCTTTACCACCAAACATGACGGCCACGGTCTGGGACTCCACTCGTTTGCCAATTTCCTCACCGGAAACGGCCATACGATCACCTGCAAATCCGAGGGGATCGGCAAAGGGTCGCTCTTTACGATCACCCTGACACCGGAGGGATAATATGGAACTCACCACCCACATACTGACCATCGACGACGATACGACGATCCTCGACGCCTACGCGTCCATCCTCTCGCCGTACAAACGGACCAGCCTCGAAGACGCCATCATGAAACTCGAAAAACTGCACGACATCGACTGCAGCGCGATCGACGGCGGGGAAAAAGTGATCGATTTTCATCTCCATCAGGCCAACAACGGTCTCGAAGGGGTCGAAATTTTCCGCCGCGAACACGAAGCGGGCAACCGCATCCCAGTATGCATCGTCGACATGCGGATGCCCAACGGTATCGACGGGCTCGAAACTTCGATGCGGCTCAAAGAGATCGATCCGGACGTGAACATCATCATCGCGACCGCCTACTCCGACCGCAGCAACAAAGAGATCCTCGAGTGCCTCAAAAGCAACATTTTCTACATCCGTAAACCGTTCAACAACGAAGAGATTTATCAGCTCGTCTATTCCCTCTCGCTGAGCTACGACGCGACGCAGACGATCCGCTGCCTCAACCGCGATCTGGAGCGCCGGGTCGAGGAGGAGATCCAGAAAAACCGCCAAAAAGACGCCCTGATGCTCCATCAGGCCAAACTCGCCGCACTGGGAGAGATGATCGGCAACATCGCCCACCAGTGGCGCCAGCCGCTCAACATCATCTCGATGCTCTTCCAGAAAATCAGCCGCCACCACAAAAACGGCACCCTCACCGATGAAATCATGGCCCAAAGCCTCGCCGACGCGCTCCAAACGATCCAGCACATGTCCCAGACGATCGACGATTTCCGCGGGCAGGTCGAGCCCAACCGCGAAAAAGTGACTTACATCCTCGAAGACACCCTCAAAAGCACCATCAACCTGCTCGAAAAAAGCTTTGCCCTCAGCGGAGTGAGGATCGAAGCGGATATTTCGGCCCAAATCCGCCTTTACGGCTTCCCCGAAGACATCAAGCAAGTCGTCCTCAACCTCCTCAACAACGCCAAAGACGCGATCCTTTCCCACGGTATCGTCGAGGGAGTGATCCGCGTCGACGCGTCCATCACCGACGACAACCGCCTGCGGCTAAACGTATGCGACAACGGCGGAGGGATCGAGGAAGAGGTCATCGACAAAATCTTCGAGCCCTACTTTACAACCAAACACAAAGCGCAGGGGACCGGAATCGGTCTGTACATGTCCCGTCGTATCGTCGAAGAGCGCCTCGGCGGAACGATCGGCGCTTCCAATACGCCGGGGGGAGCCTGCCTGACGCTCGACCTCCCGATCACCGACTTACTACAAGGATAATCCGATGCAAAGCAGACACGATCTTATGAAAAACCTCCATATCCTGTTTGTCGACGACGAACGGCTGATCCGCGAAATGGTCTACGACATGCTCGGCGACACCGTCGGGAACGTTTCCCTCGCCGCCGACGGAGAGGAAGGGCTGGCCTTTTACCGCGATTCGCTCCGTCCGGTCGATATCGTTATTTCCGATCAGACGATGCCGGTGATGAACGGGCTGGACATGCTCGAAAAGATCAAACAGATCAACCCTTCGCAAAAGTGCATCATGATCACCGCCCACTCCGAAGCGGCCTACATGCTCCGGGCGATCGAAATCGGGGTTGAGCATTTCATGATCAAGCCGATCATTTTCGACAAGCTCGATACCATCCTCTACGAACTGGCGCTCAAAATCGAGCAGGAAAATTACCGTGCCGAAAAAGAGCGCACCGAGCGGCGCGAACTGGTCGAGCATACCTTTCAGTTCTCGTTTCAGACCCTCGTCGACAACATTCCCCTCCCCTCGCTCATCGTCGACGAAAACGATACGGTGCAGGCCTGCAACAGCGAGCTTCTCTCACTTGTCGCCGGAACGGAACATTACCCGAAACTGCTGACCAAAGAGCTCGATTTCAAATCGCTCTTTTTTCACGACGCCATGACCAAGACTTCCCCGTCGTTTTGCGACTGGAAAGAAGAGCACCTCTATATGGGCGAAGACCTCGCGTTTGAATTCGAAGCATCGCACTATCGGCTCAAACTCAAAAGGATGCGTACCGAAGGACAAAAAAGGTTTTACATCCTCTGCATGCTCGATTCGGGCGAGTAGCCGCAAAGGAGCCGCGCCATGATCAAAATTATCCGATCCTATCAGGTGCAGGGAAGCGTCATTGCGGTGCATGCGGACGATAATGCCGTCTATTTCGCCAATACGCTGGGAAATTTCTATACCGTCGACAAAGAACGCTGGGAGATGATCCGCCACGATCCCGTATGCGAGCCGGATGAACCGCTCCATACGTACCAGAAAGGTGCCTCCTTCAGCCCCGCAGGTGTACTCGCTTACAGTACCAATGACAACGGGGCCTGCGCCCTGTGCCGTCCCGTTTACGATCTGCCGTCCCAAAACGAAGAAGAGAATGCAGAATCACCCGCTCACCTTTATGTCAAAGGGCATGACCAACGGGCCGAAATCATGCGTTTCTGCGGCCGCGAAGGACAATACCTCATCACCGGGGGAACCGACGGAAAGGTCTACATCTACAGTTCTGAGAGCGGACGAAAAGTGATGTCGCTCAAACCACGCCCCGATTACATCTCCTCCCTCGCGGTCGACGAAGGGGGAAACCATCTCGTCTGCGCGGCCTACGACAAATCGATGAGCGTTCTGAACCTCCGTTTTCAGAAAGAGCGTCTTCATACCTATCTAGAAGACGTCGTTCAGGACGCCTTTTTCTACAACGATTCCAAATCGCTCTACGCGATCGGACGCGAAGGCTACTCCTATATTTACGATTTTAAAACCCAGGAAATACGCAAGAAAGTGCTCTTCCCCTCGTGGCCGACATCGTGCGTCCTGGACGAAAGCGGCCGCTACGCGATCGTAGGAACCCGAAGCGGCCACCTGCACATCGTCAGACTCGCCGACAACACCCTTTTTTCAACCTTCAAACTCGACCAAAAGGGGATCGGTACGCTCCATATCCACGACTCCACTCTCCACATCGGGTTCGAAAACGGGTGGCTCTACGTGATCGACATGCACGCCTTTATCGACGATTTCTCGCAGGCGGTGTCGGTCAAAAACTACCGCACGGCCAAGATCTGCCTCGACAAAAACCTCTTTCTCGCGATCCACCCGATGTCGGAGATGTTCCAGGAAGCGTGGGAAGAGACCCTCAAAGAGATCATCAACCGCTTCTCGACCGGAAACGCCGCGTCCGCACTCGAGTTTGCCGAGCCGTTTTTGGGAGACGGAGAATACAAAAAAGAGTTCGAATTCCTCCTGCAAAAGCAAAAAGATTTCGAAAAATTCGCCGTCGCGGTTCAGAACAAAAATTTTCTCGAAGCGTTCGGCATGCTCGAAAAAGCCCCCTATCTGGCCAAAACCGACAGTGCGCGCAAGCTGGAACTGTATTTCACCAAACATTTCGCCGAAGCCAAAAAACTTCTCTCGGCCGATCCCCTGCGCAACGCTCCTAAAGCCCAGGAGCTCCTCAAGCCCTTTACTTCGGTGCCGGGGAAAAAAGAGATGATCCACGCACTGTTCAAAAACTATTCGGTCTTCCTCCAGTCCGATGCGCTGATCAAAGAGAAAAAATTTAAAGAGTATTTTATTCTCACCGACCAAAACCCGTTTCTGCAACACGAAGAGCTCTACAAAAAAGTATGCGCCCTCGCCGAGGCCTCCATCAAAAAAATCCGATGTCTGGTCGACGAGAACCGCTATGACGAGGCGATTGCGGGAATCAAACAGGTAGCGGTTTTCCTCCCTTACCGACCCGAACTCGCCGAAATCGGCAAGGCGATCCAGCTGCGCCGCACCCTGCTGGCCCATATCCTCGCCGACGACATCCAATCGGCATACGAGCTCGTCTCCGCCCATCCCGAGCTCGAATCGATGCGGGAGTTTGCCGAATACGACCGGGCTTTCGATGCCGTACTGACCGACGCGATGGCCGCGGTAGGCAAAGGGGAAATCAAGCTGGTGCAGCAGATCATGGCTCCCTATGCTTCAATCGCCTTTTTCCAGGCCAAGATCAAAGAGTGCGTCCGTCAGGCCGCATTTAACCGCCTGTCGAATCTTCTCACCGAAAATTCGATGGCGATGGCGCGTACGATCGCCGCGTATTACCTCAAAGAGTTCGGCAAAGACGACGAATACGAAAAGCTCCTGCGCCAGTACGGACTGATGCGCTGAGCTGCGCCGATTGCAACATGTTTGCCACACAACGGCGTTATAGTTACGGTATCCAAACCGTGCAAGGGAGCACATGAAACCGTCCATTGAGGTCGCCTACGCCTGCCTAAGCGCCATCGGAAATTCGCTAAACCTCGACGACATGCTCGCCGAAGTGATCGAAACCTTCATCGCCCAAACCGGTGCGGCGGGCGGCATGTTTCTCTGCACTCCGCCCGCCTCGGTTCCCCTTGTCCTCTTGGGCGAATCTTTCCCTGTTCCGCAAAACCTCAGTACCGATATCGACGGTTTCACCCTGCATGGGGCTGCCCGGGGATACATCCTGGACGTACCGGTCGGCATCGAGCATTTTTTGTTTCTCTTTTCACACGCCGATACGGCGCAAACCTGCGGGGAGATGTTTGTAGCGTTTAGGACGAAACTGGCCAACGCCATCGACGCGTGCCGAAACGAAAAACGGCTCCGCGAACTAAGCGGCGCGTTCGAGCACCAGATACACCGCAACGAAGCGAACGAAAAACTGATGATCAGCCAGTCGCGCATGGCGATCATGGGGGAGATGATCGGTATGATCGCCCACCAGTGGCGCCAGCCGATCACGATCATCGGGCTGGTGAGCAGCAATTCGATCCTGAATATCCAGCTGGGTGAAATGAACGAGGGCCAACTGCTCAAAGACCTCGAACTGATCGACAAACAGATACAGTTCCTTTCGCAGACGATTGACGATTTCCGCAACTTTTTCCGGCCGAACAAACTCCCGCAGCGGATCAGTTACGGCGAGCTCTGCGACGAAATCTACAGCATCCTGGGCAAAAGCTTCGAAAGCCAGCGGATCCGCCTGAATTTCGAGGGAGATCGTTCCATCGCCTTTACAACCTACAAAAACGAGCTGCTGCAGGTCTTTTTGAATATCCTCAACAACGCGCGGGACGCTTTCGTCGAAAACAACGTCCCGCATCCCGAAATCACGCTTGAACTCCGGACACAGTCCCAAAAAGCGCTCTTTCTCGTCCGCGATAACGCCGGGGGGATTCCGCAGGAGATCCTCACCCGTATTTTCGAACCCTATTTCAGCACCAAAGACGAAAAACACGGAACCGGCCTGGGATTGTACATGTCCGCAATCATCGTCGAAAAGCACCTCGGCGGGACGATCCGGGTCAGCAGTTCACCCGATGGAAGCGTCTTTGCCCTTTCCATCCCCGAAAATTCCGCTCAGGAGGTGCTTCTTGTCGACTGATCCCGCCAAACTCATCGCCGCCATCCGCGAAAATGCCAAAGGGTTCAGTGTCCTCTACGTCGAGGACGATCCCCTGATCTGCCGCGAATACCTGACGTTCCTGGGACGTTTTTTCGAGAACATCCGCCATGAACCTAACGGCGAAAAAGGGCTCGAAGCCGCTTTGGAAACCCCTTTTGACCTGGTCATCACCGACATAGAAATGCCCAAAATCGACGGTCTTTCGATGATCGAAAAGATCAAAGAGCACTGTCCCGAAATATCGACCCTCCTCGTGTCGGCCCACAAAGACGTCAATTACCTTCACCGCTCCATACAGCTTGGGGTTGATGGCTACCTGTTCAAGCCTATGGAGCGGGAACAGACGATGGCCACGCTCCACAAAGTGGTCGGCAAAATCAAAATGGAGCGGGAAAACCTGCAATACCGCCAGCATCTCGAAGAACTCGTCGAATCCAAAACCCGCGAAGCGCTTCAGACCTATACCGTCGATCGGATCAGCGGGCTCTATTCGCTCGGAAAGCTCGAGCAGGATATTTTTACCCATTCAGACCATACACTCGTCCTGTTCAAAATCGGGGACTTCAAACATCTCAACGACACCTACGGCTATCAGGCGGGCAATGCCGTGTTGCGGCAAACAGCCCAAATACTCCGACGCCTGGTCAATGACGAGATGAACGTCGGTTACGACGGCCTTTACCGTACCAGCGGAACCCATTTCGCCCTCCTCTCTCCCGCAGGGGTACAGAGTCTTGAACCGCTCGTTCACCTCATCGTCCAGCATTTCGAAGCGACCGAAATCGTCGTTGCAGGGGATAAAATGTACCTGGAAATGTATGCCGCCATCGTCCATCCCGGGGACGAATTGAGTCTATCACACGCCGATTTCGCACTCCGCCAGGCCGAAAAAGAGGGGCGGATCGTCATTTATCGTTCGGCGGAACACCAAACTCACGGCAACAGTTACAAACTCAAATGCATCGACACCATCAAGCGGGCGATCGTCGAAAACCGCTTTGTCCCCTTTTACCAGCCCATCATCGACAATACGACGATGCGCATCGCGAAATACGAAGCGCTCGTACGCCTTATGACGCCCGATGGGCAGTATCTTTCTCCGATGCAGTTTCTGCCGATCGCCAAAGAGACGAAAATGTACCGTACGATCACCAAACTGATCGTGTCATCGGTCCTGAACGATTTCCGCAATTCCGAATGCAGCGTCAGCATCAATCTCTCCATCGACGATATATCCCATCACCCGACCCGCGAATTCCTCTTCCAGCAGATCGCTTCTTTTCCCGAGCCGCACCGCCTCGTCTTCGAACTTCTCGAGGGCGAAGGGATCGAATCGTACGGAGACATACAGGATTTTTTCGCCGAACTCAAAAAACTGGGTTGCAAAGTGGCACTCGACGACTTCGGATCGGGCTATTCGAATTTCGAGCATCTCGCCAAACTCAACGTCGACTACATCAAATTCGACGGCTCGCTGGTCGAAACGATCGCCACCGACTACGTTTCCCAGAACATTGTCGAACTTCTCGCCACGTTTGCCAAACGTCTGGGTATCCGCACCATCGCCGAATACGTCTCCAACGAAGTGCTGTACGAGAAAATCATCAGCCTCGGCGTTTGTGAATCGCAGGGCTATCTCTTCGGCACGCCGGTCCCCTTCGAACGTTCGATGAAAACAATCCGCCGGTTCGAACCGAAACTTCCCCTTCAAGAAGCTATAATATCCGCAGCTGTTTAATCTGCACAAAGAGGTACCATGGTCTCCGAGGCTGCACGTCTGAAAAAACTCTCCTCCGGCAAATCGCTTTTGATCGTTGAAGACGATCCCCTGATGCAGGAGAGCCTTCAGCGTCTGCTGTCCCATTTTTTCGACTCCATCCAGAGCGCCTCCGATCCGGATGAAGCGTTGGAACGATACCATGCATCCCGCGGCGGCCCCTCCCCCCTGCTTGTCATCACCGATGTCAACCTCGGCCGCAGCAGCGGTCTTGAGCTTACCGGCAGACTCAAAAAAATCGATCCCCTCCAGCGGGTCATCGCCATATCCGGGGCCGAAGAGAGTACGATGTTCATCGAATCGATCCGCTGCGGCATCGACCGGTTCGTCCTCAAACCGATCAACCAGGACGAGCTTTTCACCGCCCTCATCGACATGCTCGAACAGATCGATTACGACAATGCCCTCGCCGAGAGCCGCAAGCTCCTCGAAGAATCGCGCGAATACGCCCTGCGCCTCCTCAACGACCAGGACCAGTTTCTCAAAAATGCCATCCATGAGATCCACACGCCGCTGGCCGTCATCATCACCAACATCGACCTTCTTCGGATGGAGGGGATCGAAAACGAATCGCTCAGCGCGATCGAAGCGGGAGCCAGGATCATCCAGAACAGTTACGAAGACATGACCTACCTCATGAAACGCGACCGTATCCCCGACCAGAAAGTCGTGATCGATCTCGTCTCCTACATTGCCGAGCGCAAACAGTACTTCACCTGTATCGCCGAAGTGAACGAACTGACCCTCTCGATGCGGACGGGACAGCCCAACCTCCCTTCCATCATGTTTTCAGAACTCAAACTCGCCCGGCTGGTGGACAACACCCTCTCCAACGCCATCAAATACTCCTACCGCCCCGGGGAAATCGCGATCACCGTCGGGATGCGCAACGACGACATCTACTTCGAAATCCGCAACCACGGCCCGCTCATCCACGACAAAAAAAAGATTTTCGAACGCTTCCACCGCGAATCGGAGACCAAGGGGGGCTACGGGCTCGGGCTGAGCATCGTGGCGCAAATCTGCCGCGAAGAGGAGGTCGAGATCGAAATCTCCTCGACGCCCGTCAGAGGGACTTCGTTTCGCTATCTCTTCAAAAATGCCACATTAATGCAACGCAGTTCGCCTACAATACCCTCCGAACAACACAAGGGGCTGTAATATGAAAATCCTTTTGCTGGAAGACGAATTCATGCTGGCGCGCTCGATCCGGACCTATCTCCTCTCGCGCGGACATCTGGTCGACCATTACGACAACGGTCAGGAAGTGCTCGACGTAATCGAGTCCAAAATGCACGATTTCTACATTCTCGACATCAATACCCCTCTCGTCGGCGGGCTCGAATGTCTCAAAGCGATCGCGCAGCGCTATCCCGACGTTCCCAAAATCGTCATCAGCGCCTACCACGACATCGACTACATCTCCGATGCCTTCGACCTGGGATGCAGCGACTATCTCAAAAAGCCGTTCAATCTCAAAGAACTCGATATCCGCATCCAGCGCCTCAGCGCACAGAGCCAGCAAAACGCCGAACCCGCTTCCGATCCGGTGATCCGGCTTAGCGACCGTTACACGTTCAACAAAGAGACGAACCTGCTCTATTACGACGATACGGTGCAGAAATTCACCAAGCGCGAACACGCCCTCATCGTCCTTTTCGTGAGCAATCTGGGACAGGTGATGACCGATGAGAGTATCCGTTCGTTCATCTGGGACGGCGAGGACGCCGAAGCCTCGACGATCCGTTCCCTCGTCAACCGCGTCCGCCAGAAGCTCAAAGAAGAACTGATCGAAAACATGCGCGGATTCGGGTACATCATGAAAAAGGGCGACCTTGGCTAACTCGATCCAACGGCTCAAAGAAGGGGCGGAAACGCGCTCGGTCCTCATCATCGACGACGACCCCGAAATCGCCGAATCTCTCAGCCGGATTTTACGGGTCTTTTTCCGCGAATACGTCATCGCTTCGGACGGGGAAGAGGCGCTGGCCCTCTTTTACGAACGCTTTAAAGCGTCAAACCCCTTTACCCTCGTCGTCACCGACCTCGAACTGCCAAAACTCGGGGGGCTCCGACTCATCCGCGAAATCCGCGCCCTCTCCCCATCCCAACCTATCGTCATCCTCTCGGCACACGATGAAGCGGCTTTCATGGCCGAAGCGATCGCCCAAAACGTCCAGGGCTACCTTCTCAAACCGCTGGCAATGCCCAAACTTTTCAATACCCTCGAAAAAGTTTTTTCCCTCGAACACGTCGCGGACGCTGCCGCGGAATCGACTCTCGATCCGATCACGGGCTGGAACCTTTTCCCTGTCCTGAACGAACGGATTGCCGCGGGGGAGGAATCGCCCATAACACTGATGCGCCTTCGGGTGAACCATTTCAACAACATCATCGCGTTCGTCGGAGAGGACTACGCCAACGAATACCTCACCGAACTTTCCCGCCTTCTCGAAAGTCTCGTCTATGAGCCCAAAGGGGAGTTTTTCCGCACCGCGACCGACGAATTCTGCCTTCTCTTTCAGGGAGAGCACATCGACTACGCGGCCGAACTCGCCGGCAACATGGCATCGGTCGTCCGATATTTTCATACCTCCGAGCGGGGAATCATCCTCAACTCGACCCTCTCGGTCGGCATCGCTTCGGGCAGCGGCAACGTCCTGCTCCATTCCAAACGGGCACTGGAGACGACCAACGACCGCTCCGGCGGGGCGGTTAGCGTATACAGCCCTTTGCGGGAGGTGGACGATCCCTCCATCACATCCAGCCGCGACATACTGCGAATGATATTCAATGCGCTGGTCCACGAGGATATCGTCCCCCTTTTCCAACCAATCGTCGACGCGCATACCCTCAAGCCGGCCATGTACCAAAGCCTGATTCGCATCCGCAAAGACGGTCAGCTCTACGGGCCTGATACCTTTTTGAACCTCGCGATCAGCATGGGACAGATGGTGATGATCACCCGTTCCATGATCCGCAACACCCTTCAGCTCTATCCGTTGCTGGAGAAAGGGACGCTCGTCGTCATCAACCTCTCCTCAAACGACCTCAGCGACGAGGGGCTCGTCGCCTACATCCGGTTCTGGACCGAACGCTTCGGGATCGATCCTTCCAGCGTCGCGTTTCAGCTCATCAACGGGATCGAAACCCTCTACGACGATGCGCCCGCTTCCACCGTCTCGGAATTACAGCGGGAAGGGTATAAAATCATTCTCAACCATTTCGGTGCGGGCGAATTCGACCTCCCCCTGCTCCTCTCGCTCAAGCCCGATTACATCAACCTCCACCCCAAAGTGACCGAAAAACTCGGAAGCGACGAAGGGATCGGCCACATCATCGCCAGCATGGTCGAGATCGTTCACCTGGTGGGGTCCAAAGCGATCGCCAAAAACATTTCCGACGCGGGCCATATCGCTTTGCTCAATGCCGCCCGCATCGATTATATCCAGGGATACGCCGTAGGCGATCCGTTCGAGGTGACCTATGAATGACAGCAAACCCGCTATTCTGCGCCTTCAGAGTGCTTCCGCGCTGTTTATCCCTACGCAATCGATGCTTGCGGCGTTTCGAATCGTCGATCTGACGCTCGAAGAGCTTTCGATGAGCACCATAGACGCGGTGGGGCTCATCGCCGAAATTCCCCGCATAGACACGGCGTTCCTCAACGTCGTCCGTTCGCTCAAGGCGCGTCATGGAGCGTTTTGCGTCTGTCTCATCACCCCCGATGCAGACGAAGAGGCTTTCTGGCCCCTGGCCGTACTGACGCATACGGTCCGCTTCACCCCCGGTCATTTTGCTCTTCGATGCGATACGGTGATGGAAGAACTGGAAAAACTGTTCCTGTCGGTCTGGGGGAACAAACGCTACACCAATGCCCTCAAAATGCGTTCGCGCCGTTCCGGACTGGTCGATTCGCTTGGGATGGTCGCCCACCAGTGGCGCCAGCCAATCAACCTCATCAGCATGGAAGCGATCAACCTGATGATCCAGACGGGGATCGAGGAGAACATCAAATCCGCCTCCGTTGCCAAAAGCGCCCAGATCGTGTCCGATCAGGCCCAGAGGATGTCGGACATCCTCAAAAGCGTCCTCAGCCTCGGAAAAGTGCACCGCGCCAAAGAACTTTTTTCGATCCGCGAACTGTTTGAGCGGATCGCCTCGTTGTGGAGCGAACAGCTCAAACAGCACGATATCGAGCTGCTGGTCCCCCATCCGGTTCAGGATGCCCAGGTTTACGGGTATCAGACCGACCTCGAAGAGGTGCTGATCAACCTTGTCGCCAACGCCAAAGACGCCTACACCGGAGCCAAAACGTCCGGCAGACGCTTCATCAGCCTCGAGGTGCGTTCGGATCAAAGCCACCTCTATCTAAGCGTCCGGGACGAAGCGGGAGGCGTCCCCGAACCGCTCCGGGAGCAAATCTTCCAGCCCGATTTTTCAACGAAGAACAAAGATGAAGGCTTCGGCATCGGCCTGCACGTCGCACGCCTCATCATCGAGCAGGAGTTCAAAGGATCGCTAGAGCTTACCGTCGGACCCAAAGGCTCTTCCTTCATTGCGACCCTGCCGCGCAACGACCTTTGCAGCCTCCGCTTTATCGACTAGCCTCTGTTTTAAAGTTCGATCCCTTTCTTCGCATGCTCATAGCATCGCGGCAGATCGGCCTCGACAAACGCCACGATCCGGGGATCAAGTCTCCCGTCCCCGACCATCTGCCGCAAAATCTCAAGCGCCCCTTCCGCATCGAGCCCTCTGCGATAGGGACGATCCTGTATCAACGCCTGGAAAATATCGGCGACGGCGAGCACCCGGGCTTCGAGGGGAATTTCACCCGCGGAAAGATGGTAGGGATACCCGCTGGCGTTGAGATACTCGTGATGGAGCGAAGCGATGCGGGCAATGTCGTGCATCCCCTTGATTTTACGCAGGATCATGTGCGAATCGAAGCCGTGGCGGTTCATTTTCAGCCGCTCGTCCTCGTTCAGAGGGCCTTGCTTGTTTAAAATCGCATCGGCGACCCGCAATTTCCCCAGATCATGCAGCAGCGCGGCGAGTTCAACCCTCTCTTCGATCTCCCGGCCCAGCTCGAGCCCGTGCGCGATATAGCGTCCCAGCGACGCGACGCCGTAGGAGTGTTCGGTCGTAAACGTACTTTTGGCGTCGACCACGTCGGCGAACATCATTGCGACCGCTTTGATCGACTCGAACGGCACCTCTTCGGAACTTCCTTTTTCGAGCCACTCGTGCAGATAGCCGCTGAGGGCTTCGCTCTCCAGGTAGAACCAAAACGAATCGGCTTGCGCGCAGAACGTGTAGGCGTCGACGAGCTCGGGCGAAAACATCTTCCCGGCGTATTTGCGGATCATATCCCCGATCTGTGCGCGCTGATGCGCATCGGCGTCGCCGATCTGGACGCGCAGGGCATCGACGCGGTCGACAAGGTAGATCAGGTTGGCGTTTTCCATGGTCACCGCATCAAGCGTCGGCGGCATTTCGTCCCAGTGGGTATGATGATAAAAAATCGCCTGCGCGTAGTCGCGGTAAATCCCGACTTTTTCGAGCAGCGCACTTCCCCGTATGCAATGGGCCTGGGAATTGTCCCAGTCGAGTTCGCTCACCAGATGGTCGTGCACGTCGGTCGACGAGACGCCGCAGTCGTGCATCATCCCCGCCACGATCAGATCATTGATCCTCTCGGCCGGCCACCCCAGGCGTTTACCTATTTCCGCCGCCATGAACGCCACCCGCTTGCCGTGCATCGTGTCGTCGATCCCGACATAATCGAGCGCTTCGGAAAGGGCATACGTCACTTCCCGCAGGTTTAAAACGTAGTTCATCTCTTCCCCTTTATCGTTTGCGAGATTATCGCGTATCACTGTTGCAATCGCGCGGCATCGCCTTGTCTGTAAAAAGCGGCGGTGCAGTCGCCTTGCAGGTATCCGCGCCGCAAAACGCATCGCGCATTCAGCTCGCCCGCCATCCGCTCGATGCTCGCCGCATTCATGTAATTATAGGTGTTCGACGCTTCGGAACCTTCCAAAAAATTAAAAACGAACCCCTCGGCCGACGACTCGTAACAGCGGCGTATAAACCGCTGGGCTTCATAAGGGGTAAGGATATTGAGCGCACCGCTGCAAACGTAATAATCGGCCCGAGGGAGGGGATCACGCAGCACGTCGCGCCACAAAACCTCGCCGCGCGCACGTTTGCGCGCGATCCGCACCATCTCTTCGTGTGAATCGATCCCCACGTAGCGGAGCTTCTCCCCCAGCCTTGGGAGTAAAAAGCGGTACAGGTCGCCGAATCCGCATCCCGCATCGGCGATACGGATCGATCCCTCAGATGGAGGAATCAGCGATACGATCTGCTCGAAACGGACCGTCTGGTTCTCTTCGCTGCGCCATTGCACTCCCCTCGCCGATATGCCGTATTTTTTCAGCGATGCGGCATAAAAACGGTCGTTATCGACGCGCGGCATGCGGGGTTCTTATCGGGTAACGACATTTCATTGCGGCTCCTGGCTCATACTTTCGGTGAGTCCTCATCTTAAGAGATTATTGTAGCATACGCGCCGCTAACGAAACCACACCCTCAATGCGGCGGCACCCGCCAGAAGATACGCGACATTCTCCCATCCCAGCGTCCACGCCGCAAACGCCGCGAGGGTGAGGCCCAGCGCCGTATACAGAGGCGCAAGGGAACGCTGCAGATCGCCGCGCAGCCGCTCCATCTGATACGGCGAGAGTTCGACGACGAGTTCCCCCCGGCTGCTTCGGCGCAGCGTTTCGCGCAAAGCGGCGACGTCTTCGGGTAACCGCGCAAACTCGTCGAACAGGGTCTCCACGAGCGAATCTTTCATCCCCAGTGCACGCGGGATGTTGCGCTGCAAAATCGGGAGGATGTCCTTGATCCCGTTGAAATTTTCGATGTACGTCGTCCCCAGACCTTCGATAATCGCACTGACACGGAGGATGTAGATCGCTTCCTGGGGGAGTTTGAACGGCAGGTTCCGCGTCTGGTCGAGCACGTCAAACGCCAGTTTCTGCATGCTCGAACTGTCCAGCGCATCGTTTCCGAAAATATCGAACATCCGTTCGGTGAACTCCGCCAATTCGGCCGAGGGGGCATCGTAGGCAACGGTGCCCAGACGCTTGGCGGCGCTGACGTATCCTTCAAAATCGCGTTCGTTGGCTGACCGGATCAGCTCGATGATCGCGATGCGGGTGTCGTTGGGGACCCGCTTCACCATCCCGAAATCGAGCAGGACCAGCGCGCCGTCGGAACGAACCAGCAGATTCCCCGGATGGGGATCGGCGTGAAAAAACCCTTTGACCAGCATCTGGTCGGTGTAAAACCGCACCAGTTTCTCGATCAGCGGGGAAATGTCTATCCCCGCTTCCTCGATCCGCTCCCGTTCATCGAAACGCCACCCTTCCTCGAAACTCATCACGATCGCGTCGTCGCTGCACCAACGGGGATAATGGCGTGGAAATATGATTCCGCTGTGCGCATACACGGCGCTGAACTTTTCGAGGTTGCGGCGCTCTTCGTCAAAACTGCACTCCCGCACGATCATCGCGGCGAACTCTTCGATCACCGCTTCGATCGAGTGGCGGGTGAGCGTCGAGAACAGGGGGCGGAAAAGACGGTTGAACGTTCTGAGGATGCGGATATCGGCGCGGACCCGTTTTTCGATCCCCTCTCTGCGCAGCTTGACGGCGACTTTGACCCCTCCCTCCAGCCACGCCTCATGCACCTGCCCGATCGAGGCAGAAGCGATGGCGTTTTGCCCGAACCGTACGAACGGATCGGTCGGAAACGCCCGCGCGAACACCCTATCGCGCTCGGCCGGACTCATCGGCGGAAGATCGTCGTGGAGGCTTGCGAGTTCGCGCAGATACGCCTCGTCGAAAAAATCGCTGCGGGTCGCAAGCACCTGCGCGAGCTTGACGAAACTGGTTCCCAGCACGGTGATCGTTTCACGCAGCCGCACCGGTGGCAAAGGCCTGATTCCCAGCAACGAATCGCGTTTTTTGATCAGAAGATAGAGCGAGAGGAGCAGGACAAATACCCGCCACAACCGCAGGGGCGAATACAAAGAGATCACTTTTTAAGCGCTTCTTCAATGTCCTTTTTGGTCGCGATCCCCAGCTCCTCGATCACTTCGCGGATCGCCGATTTGAGTTCGTCTTTAAGACGGTTCTCTTCGTTTTCCCCTTTCGTTTTGAGGCTCTCGAGAAAACTTTTTGTATCGGTCGTGTTAATCTTCCCTTTTTCTTCGAGCTTTTTGAGTTCTTCCTCGACTTTTTCCTTGAGCAGCAAAGCACCGCCCAAACCGGTATACATCAATTCTTTGAACATGATCGGCTCCTTTTATTACGATACAACATGATAACATTTGAAAAAGACGATCGATACCTTTTTTTTGTCGATTAATCAATCGACACGTTTCCCCTACCGATAAACGGCATATCAATCGATAATACGCAAAACAGGAGCGACAATCATGAACATACTGCTTACCGGGGCCAACGGCTACATCGGCCGCAGGCTCAAACACCGCCTTCTAAACGAGAACGGCGTCAACCTGCGCCTCTTTGTCAAATACGG
Organism: Sulfuricurvum sp. IAE1; assembly: GCF_004347735.1. Taxonomy (NCBI): domain Bacteria; kingdom Pseudomonadati; phylum Campylobacterota; class Epsilonproteobacteria; order Campylobacterales; family Sulfurimonadaceae; genus Sulfuricurvum; species Sulfuricurvum sp. IAE1. Next base: position 130,163 of record NZ_SLTI01000058.1, read on the forward strand.
CCAAACCCTCACCGCGCAGGAAAAGTGCGAAATCGTCGAAGGCAACACGTTTGACGTTGCGAGCCTGGACCGCGCCCTCGAGGAGATCGACGTTGCGTATTACCTGATCCATTCGATGGAATCGCCCGATTATCGGAGGCTCGATCGCGAAAGCGCCCTCAATTTCCGTGAAGCGTGCATCCGCGCCGGAGTCAAACGGATCATCTACCTCGGGGGTCTGGGCGAAAAAGAGAGTGCGAGCGAACACCTTCTCAGCCGTATCGAAACGGGCGAAATTCTCAGCGCCCGGGACGAAGCGGTCCAGACGCTGTGGTTCCGGGCGGGCGTCATCATCGGCTCGGGATCGGCAAGTTTCGAAATCATCCGCCATCTCGTCGAAAAACTTCCTTTCATGATTACCCCCAGATGGGTCGACACCCTCTGCCAGCCGACCGCCGAAAAAGACGTCATCGAATACCTCGCGCTGGCGGCATTTCTCGAACACGACGGCAACGTCACGATCGACATCGGCAGCGAAGTGATGAGCTATCGGCGGCTCCTGCTGGGGTACGCCGAAGCGGTGGGGCTTGAACGCTTTCTCATCCCCGTTCCGTTTTTCACTCCGAAACTCTCTTCGTACTGGCTCACCCTGGTCACCCCCGTCCCCTATTCCGTCGCCTCCGCCCTCATCGAAGGGCTCAAAAGCGAAGTGCTCGTCAAAAACGACAATGCCAAACGCCTCTTCCCCTCCATCAACCCGATCCCCTATGCCGACGCCGTCAAAGCGGCCGTCGAAGAGATCAAAAACACCCAGGTCCTCAGCCGCTGGTCGGATGCTTCGGGAGCCGCATGGGAAGTCGATCATTCCGCACTCGCCGATGCCCTCTTCGTCGACCGGCGCGTTTTGCCGCTGGAAGAGGTAAGCCCGCACCGCATGTCCGAAACTTTCTGCTCGATCGGCGGAGAAAACGGATGGTTCGGTTACGAGGTGCTATGGACGGTTCGGGGGCTGATCGACAAACTCGTCGGCGGTTACGGCCTCTCTCGCGGACGGCGGGACCCGAACACCCTGCGGATCGGGGACAGCGTCGATTTCTGGAAAGTGGTCGATCTAAAAACCGACGAACGCCTTCTACTCTACGCGCAGATGAAACTACCCGGGAAAGCATGGCTAGAATTTCGGATCAGCGAAGGCAACCTTTACCAGACGGCTTATTTTTACCCTCACGGGCTGGCAGGCCGACTTTACTGGTACGCGCTGGTTCCGTTTCACAACCTGGTGTTTCAAACGATGGCTGCGAATCTGCTGCGCAGGGCGAAAGAAGAAAAAAATTCGGATTGATAAAGAGTTTTTTCGGGAAGCCCATAAAATAGGCTAAATCAGTGGTACCAGTGGGCGGATTTATAAAATACCAACTACATGGACAATATTGAGTTTTTTATCAATTTCTATCCCTAAAAATATCCCTATTTGGCGCCACAATTTCATACAGGGACGTTGTGAGTCCGATGAAATTTGCCACAAAAATAGGTAAATATTATATCGTTAATTTAGTTCAGATGACCAACCAGTATGTTTTTACAATCAAAAAATAATTTTCATATTTCCGATATTCGGATATAATAACAAAAGAAATATCAAAAAGGATCAGAGTATGACAACAGCAGAAATTACAAATTTTTTTCATATTGCTGACAGTACGCTCAGTGATTGGGAATCCAATCCAAAACGTCAAAAACTCCTTGCTCTCCTCCGTACTATCAGCCTTGATGAAGCGGAAAAATATGTACAGCCTCAAAACGTACCACCAAAATTTAGTCCCAAAACCCGTTTTATCAAGCTGCGAAAAGAATGGTTTAGCATTGATCTGCTTTGGTCGCGCCAGAATCGATCACTCATAGAGATCAACACCCTAATCTCCATTTATCTCTCAACACCTAACCAAGAGGATACAGAAGCTTTGATCCGATTGTTTGGAATCGAACGTGTCATGGCGGTATTGATGAAGCTCAAAAAGACCATTCCATCCGAAGATTTCAAGGAGGCTCATGAACAAATTGAATTTGTGATGGATGCAGACGAGTATTTTGAAAAACACACTATTCCGGCTATGGAAGAGGTATTGCGGCATCCCAAAAAGCGCTACATTGCCTATTTATCGAAACGATACGGTGCCGATGAATTGCTGAAAATAGCTCAGGAGAAAAAGGTGCCGTTCAATTCCCTCTTTCAGATTAAAAAGATGGTAGGGATTAGCGCATGACCGAAGCGATTAAACAGATTCTACCCATCATTCAAAATCATGAAATTTGGCTTAATATTATCCAATATAATACTAATATGTAGAGAGATTTAGTAATTTTCATTTTAGAAGAAAACACTCAAAGGCACAGCATACCGTTCGCCTGCTTCGTCCCCAAACGGTAAAATATGCTCACCTGAGTATAAAACAATCCCCAGTATTTTTTGAGTTGATTTTGACTGAAAATCGGCGATATGTTTGAAATCCTCTTTTTTAACCGTATGAGAAGCTTTGACTTCTATCGCAATGGTTTTGTTCCCTTTTTCGAGAATAAAATCTATCTCTTTTTTGTCATTGGTTCGGTAATGGAAGAGTGATGGCTGCGAGATGCTGTAGCTTGTATGTTTGAGAAGTTCGCTGTACACAAAGGTTTCAAATATATTTCCTTTATGATTGGATTCGTGCAGCTCTTCTAGACCGGTTACTCCCAATAGATGGCAAAACACTCCGCTATCGGTCATATACAGTTTAGGCGATTTGATAAACCGCTTGGATACATTCGAGCTGTAGGCTTTCAGCAGCGATATCTGATAAATCATCTCCAGCATGGAAAGATAGTTGTTGATGGTCGGCTCGGTCAGTGCCGCATCGCTTGCGATATCGGATTTGTTCAAAAGACCACAGCTTCTTGGTGCGATGATGTTAAAAAATTTGATAAAGGCACTGATGTCCCTCAGTTCGCCAACATCACGAATATCTCTTTCCACGTAGGTGCTGATATAGGAGTTGAACCACAGCGCTCTTCCTCTTACCGATTCTATTTTTTGAATTTCCGGATATCCGCCGCTGAGGATTGCTTTTAGGAGAGCATCATAGGAGATCCCGGTCGCTTGTATGCCACTGATCCCATGCGCGAACAAAGCATCAATGATATTTTCTTCGTGTTTGCCATTGATCTCTTTTTGGGACAACGGCCACATAACGATTTCAATGATTCTTCCGGCCAAAGTGTCTTTGGCTTTTTTCATATCCAATACATTGGCCGACCCAGTCAGAAGAAACGTACCGTTTATGCGCTTTTTATCGATATCGATTTTAATGCCTTCGAGTATTTCCGGTACCTTTTGAATCTCATCGAGTGTAACTGGCTTGGGCAAAGATACGACATATCCTATTGCGTCATTCAATGCCGCTTCCCGTTCGCTCAAATCATCAAATACACGATATTCGCGATCCTGCCCCAAACACAATGTGGATTTACCGACCTGACGTGCACCACTGAGCAATACTGCTGGCGATATGGCTAATGCTTCATATAAAATCGATATTGCTGTACGCGTAAACATTTATATATCCATATTGTAAATTACAAAAGTATACTATTATAATTTAAAGATGTAAAGAATTGGTTTAGAAACATGTGATGCAATGTCCGCACAAGTAAAAGTCAAAGGAACCTACAGCCGGGCCGAATATTTAAAGGAACACCACGGTCTCGTTCAGTGGTGGGGGAATTTTTTTAAAAAATCACCACTCCTTACAGATTAAATATAGTTATATAAGTTATTAATTTAACATAAATAATGCTCAGTTATCGAACTTCTGAAGTGCTTCATCTCCCACGAAACAGCCTGAAGCGATTCCTCATACGAATACCCTGCCCTCTGGTATTCGCGTACCCGCCGTTGAGCTGCCGTCCATCGAAAGCCGTGGGAACCGTGACATTCAATCTTTAATTTTGTACAGGTATTGCGAATATCATCGGCATAGCTTTTGTAGCTAATTTTGAATTTTCCTTCTTTCTCAATAATCTCTTCGATTTGTCGGTAGGTGTCGGTATCGACATATACATCACCAATTTTTCCGCCTTTTTCCTTTGTTTCTATCACGCCGACTTCTTTGTGAGTGATCGGATCAACTTTGTATCCATGCATCTGTTCAGCCCTAATCATAGATGCACCTTCAAATCGTGTTATTCCAAATAGCTGCATTAATGCACAGAGGCGATGTTTTGGATCTGAAAGAGAATCAATCAATTTTTTTGGATCTTTATATACCCTACTGTGGTATCCGTCATAGACCCGATCGAGATTTCGGGCCAGATTGAGTTGAATCTGCCTGACCTTGAAATCGTAATGTCTGGCTTCGCCGTATTTTTGCAGAGTATAGCGTTTCAATGCTATTTCAAGTTTTCCGAGAGAGGCTGATAGCTTTTGAAGATATGATTTTGATGGGTAATATTCGATTTTGTAAAGCATATAAACTTCAATATATTCGCCAGTGATTTGCTCAAAATCCTTGATCTGACACTGCTCTTTTAAATAGTGCCCAAAATTTTTCCAGACTGACCGATAAGTTTCCATCGCTTTATAGCTGGCCACGCATTGGTAATGGGGATGACTCGGGTCGACCCGTTCTTCTTTTTTGGCTCCTTCGACAAATATCACTTTGACCAATTCGGCAGTCTGCCAATCAATTGAACCTCTCATACTTTTTTCTCTTGTTGAATTTGTTTATTCCCATCTATCATATGGGTATGGTGTTGAGTCAATATATCTTTTCATGACCAGGAAAAGCGGAAACTGGTTTGATTGATTTTTGCGGTTCGTTATCACACAAGACAGATCAATTCAACTGAACATGTACGACACTTTCAACAGGGAAAGATTTTTGATTTACAACAAGATGAAAAAAAAGAAGATGGAAAAATTATATAGGGAATTCTGTAAAGTGCAACGTGAATATGTTTTCAAAAAGGGAGACATCGTCTCCCTTTTCACCGTTTCCTTCGAGGTTCCTTGTTGATGAGACATCCCCAGAAATACGAGATTTGATGGATAAACTTTACATTGATGATTTGACCAAAAGTTTCCTGCAAAAATTCCAAAAACTTTACACGTCGCTTTACAGGATTCATCAATTTTCTTCTCCTGTCTGAATGAATTTCAGACAGGCATGGCGCAGAGTTAAAACCTCCACGCATCACTTTTGCCGTTGCTTCAGCGATTACATGTGCTTGTATGTGCGGAATGACATCCTCAAGACATGTCGCGTTCAGCGATTGTTTCAAACGTCTGTTTACCGTCCACCTTATCCAAGGTAACGGTTGCCGGTAATAGATCATTCTTGCCGTTTCATAATATAGTATTTTCTGCTCTACTGATTGCACGAACTCTGCAAGAAAAAGCTTCATCTCCTCCGAGAGGCCTAGATCGTAATTTCGGATGATAGCCGTTTCATACCCTTTGATCACGTATTGAACGCGTTCATCATATCCCAAAGTTTTATCGTATCGCTTGGCCATCATGTTCTCCGAAATCACATTTATTCAAAATTTTTGTAATTTTGTTGTATATGATCATCGCTTCAGCCTTATTGTATTTGACAGATAAAGCATCAAAGCCATCGCCATCATCATAAAAAGTCGTCTCGATTTGCACTCCAATTTTTGGAATGTTTTCCTCGATGACAAGTGAAAAGACACAACCTAACAATGTGTATCTACTCTCCTTGTGATATCCGTTTCGTATGAATGCATTGAACATTTCTGAAAACGTAACCGCCTGCCCCCATGAACATGCCACCATTACTGAACCTAACGACAACGACTCGATCGTATATCTTTTTGCCAGTTTATTTGGCTCTGAAATAGCAAGAATCACGCATGACAATGGACCATAAATAGGCATTTCAAAATATGTCTTATTCAACATTTTCAGCCCCTTTCAAAGAATGGTAAAACTTCCCGATTTCCGTATGCGATACAGAAAACCGATGGTATGTGAGAAGATAATTCGATACGTTTCGCAGTGAATAACCTTCATTCTCGATCAAATTCAAAATGATTCCCTGCATATTCAGGAGCTTTTCGCGTTTTTTACTCAGTCGCGGCTTTCTCAACTGCTTGGCGCGTGTTTGCGAAATTTTCCGCATAAACCCGAAATTTTTGGATCTGTTTTTGCGGTTTATCGAGACAGACTGTTGAACTATCTCTTTGATTGCCAAATAGAAAGCAATCACATCAAGGAGCACAATATCCTGCGAAGTCTCGACATTTTTAAGACGGTAAAAATGATTTTTTTTGAGCTTGAAAACATCAAGTATGATTTGATCATTTTGATGGGCAAGCCAACGTATGCTTTTTTGGCGATCTTTATAGCTAATAACCGTTTTTGTATTTATGCTATGGGTAAGTTCATTCAAATCCATAATGTTTCCTCTAAAGGTGGTACCGACAGACCGACAAAGCTTCCAAAGTCCCTCAGCACTGTTGTTTTGATGTCGGTTCCGATACAGATTATTAGCCGACATTCGACCGACACAGTCGGTTTTTGTCGGCAAGCCTATTGTTAATGACCGACGGCCTGTATAAGCCTCATTAACGATATTCCGAGTGATTTTGTCGGTGTCGGTTCAGGATTTAGAATAAAATCCTTCTGAATCGCAATTGGCCCAATTTTGATGTATCAAACCGTCCAAAACGGATTTGATTTCATCTTTTCTGTGTGGGCTTAATCGTCGGATGATGTCTCGCAAACTACTTTTTTGATGACGCTGCAATTGGTTTTTAACCCGATCTTCCAGACTCAAACGGCCATTTTTGGAATGAGCGTATGCCAGTATTTCTTGAAAATGATGTTCATCCAGATAATCCAGGATTTTGATAGCACTGTTCATTGTTACTGCGTTAATTTCAAAACAGTCGGGTGTATTGTTCTCAACATTTGTGCACAAATGCAGCAAAGCAGCGATTCGTTGACTGATAGTAAGCAGCCGAACTTCGAAGCCAGCCGTATCGTCCTGTACATAATATTTGTGTCGGTAACGCTTGTTGATATCCGTATGGTAATTCATATATATCTCGCAAGCTTCGTTTCCAAGATAGAAAACCTTTTCTTCTGCAAACTCGTGAAATTTTCTTGCAAAGCTTTCTATAGATGCCGTTTGCTCGCGTTTAAGCTCTTGGCGTAAAGGAATCGGTTTGTGCTTACCGAAAATCACCAAAAAACGATTGAGTAATCCATCAGCAATCATTTCACGCATATCTGATGGTGTCAGATTGCTCGATCCGATTGTCGATGCGGCGAATAATCCCATCCCCTGAACGACAATGTGCTTGGAACGCTTTGTATCCTTCAATTTTCTAGTGACCATTGTCCCTGAATCAAAAATCTGCATCAAAGCCCGTATCAGATTTGCTTTGACGGTATCGTTCTTGCTGGATCGGTAAAGTTTTCCGAATTCATCCAAAACGACATGTAATGCACTTTTGTTATCAAGTGAATTTTCCAGTCCTTCTGCACTGGCAGCATCAAGAAAAACATCCTGATATGTCTTTATTTCATCTCCACCTGATTCGTCAATTTTGCTCAACTCCCGATCAAGCCAGTTGAGAAAATATTTTCTTACGATCATCGCTGCCGATGTTTTACCAACGCCTGAGGGTGCGAACAGAGCCATAAACAAAATTATGCTCCGTCCCTCATTCTCTTTTGATTGTGCCACTTTGGCCCCACTGCACAATGCAGGCAGAGCACATAGGACACTCAAAGCGATGCTGTCTATATGGGCATGAACAATTTCATTTAACGCCTTCACAATTTCATAGAGTAAAGAAGGCAACACCTCTTTCCAAAAAGAATCAGGGTATAATTCGGATGTATTTCCAATATTGCAATTTTCTGAAGAGATAGTTGCCGCTTTCTCTTCAGTCTCTTTCATCTTATTCATGCCATTCACCTGCTATGAATCGGTTGATTTCAGATTCATGCCACACACGAACACTTTGAGACAGTTTCATCCCCTGCGGGAAACGCCCCTGTTTTATCCACAACCAGATTGTTGAACGCCCTAAGGCAACTTTGTTTTGTACTTCGCGAAACCGTAATAACCGTTCTTGGGTCATTTTTTCTCCTTTGTTTTTTGGGAAATCAATTGGGTATGAAATGCACAAACTATCTCATTGTGTCCTCCTCATGGGAATTGATTTTTTTCTTTATCTGACGGTCCAAAAAACGTTTGATTTCTGATGGATATGCTTTGACATTGTTTTCGTGTAAAGCTTCAGACAATTGTGCATAAGAATACCCCTGCTTGCGCAACTCAATCATTGAGTCGAAAAATGGCAACAGTTTTGAAGAATTTTTTCTTGGAGCATGTTGATCTCCATATTCTTTAAGTGACTTTTTCATACGATTTTCATCCCTTCTTTGTTGATTATTTATTGTCATTTTTCCAGATGAAATAAATTTGTCATAATTTGCTTCGATGAATTTCATCGAAGCAAAAAGCCATTTTTTAGGGCTTTATATAAAGTTACAGTCATATAAAAACAAATTTTTAAGCTATTTTTAATATTTACAAAAGGTGCAAAATACTAATGACAGACAATTTTTTTGAAGAAATTAAACGTTTGGATGAGCAGATTGAACTTTGTCATGCAGATTATGAATTCAAAAGAAAAGACATTTTAAATCGAATTCAACAAGATTTGGAAAAACTTGAAAATGATTATGAACAATGTATTGATAATTACGAAAATAAAAAGAAAAATATCTATGATAATTTAGAACGAAACTATAATAGCTCCGAACAAAACGAAGTTTATGTCGCTTTAAATCATCTAAACGATATTGATTCTTCCATATTTATGAATATAACTACTTCATTACAAGCTTCAGAAATAATCTATAAAGAACCTGATCAAGAAACGTTAATCAAAGGAGCATTGTATTTTGAAAAATTTATGAAATTTGAGATGCATGTCCTTACTTCCAAAAAAGAAAAAGATTTGGATCTGTCAGCGCAAATCTATATGTATGAACAATATTTTCCATACTACAATCTTATGAAAGATTTTTTTGGAGATTACTCTAGAATTGCCCCCAGTTATGTTATTCCCCCATATTTCGATGATTGTTATTCATCAATGTCTACCAAAGCATATTATTTGTCTGAATTTGATAAAAGTCAGTTGCAACAATTGAAAGAATACATTTCAAATTCACTTAAAAGATCTCTTTATATTCTTGAAAAATCTCAAGATCTTCCGATAAGAACGAAAGAACTTGGTCCCATTGCATATTTTTGTGACATACAGGATGAAGAAGTCAAAACTGAAAGAAAAAAAAATATTGAGAAACGTGTATTATCTTTCCAAAGTAAATTGCAAAATTTCAAGCTAGATTTAAATGATAAAAATATGGAAAATTTTGTTATTGACATACTCCCGCGTCTATCTAATTCGAATAGAGAGCTTGTCTTGATTGAAGGGTCAATTTCAGAAGATGAAAAAGATGCATATTTTCCTCAATTATCAATAATTTTTGGTGTGAGACTTTTAAAAGAATTACTTCAAGATCTCAATAAATCTGTTTTCGGAAGCCCAACAAAAGGTGGATGGCAATCCAAAATTAGAAATAATTTTCATCGAGACAAGACTTCATTTAAAAGAGTGCACAAAAATTTTTATAATAAAAATGTAAATTTTGGAAGATTAGATAAATTTGAATACTCACTGGATCTTTTTTTAAATGGAAATATTTTTAACTTTGGTCTGAATTTTTCAAAAATCTTAAATTTATCTGAAGATTAGAATGTTGTATCTGTACAATGAATTTTTTTGAAATCCCATCAAGCCCAATAACTTTTGAAAATTCCTTTTTAAACCCCTTGTTTTGAATTCAAATCCGTTATACAATTTCTTCAGTCGCGACCGAGAGCGCTCTCTTGAGTTTTCGGTGAAACAGGATTCGGGGTAGCTTCCGGATCCGCTTTCTTACATCTATAGGTGCCTACAATCCCGAACGGGCACTTTCATCCATTGTTCGACTTGATTTTAAAAAAGGCCCAATCAGAGGAGGACCTTTTGTTGTCCGAATTCCTGTGTATTACGGGAATTTTTCTAATTTTATGTCGCCCTACCATTTGTGCGACGATGGCAAACCCAAGGAGCAAGATATGAGACAGGTGTTGTACACCATTGCCTTTCGCAACGACGAAGGGATATTTAAGAAACAGGAGAGGTGAGATGGAAACATTCTTGAATTTCGCTGACCCGTTCACGTGGCTGTTTTTACTGACCGTGACGATCGGGACCGGAATGATCATCTTCGGCAATGCCGGGTGGTTTTTGCTTGGAATTTTCATCCTTTTCATGAACGCTCTGATCCTGCATGACAGCTATCAGCAGCAAAGCGATATCCGCTATGTTTACGAGAGCTTTAAGCAGGGGAAAAGGATTGAATGCGGAGTGTGGAGGGGACAACAGATTATCGCCGATCCCGCACAGGGGTGGACGCTGAGTGGCGGAAGGTTCATCAGCAAAGATACTGTCCTGACCGATCCGGGGCTCTGCAGCGTCATGGAAGAAAAATCACCGCAGGTATCACCTGTCGGGCCGGTGATCTTTTTCTTTGTGATCCTATGTATCTCACTTCTGGCACGCCTGGGAATGAGAAAACAGGAAGGTAGGGCTATTTGGTCGGGAGAGAGAATTAAGAAGGATTCTGAAAACAACATGGAGGTGAAGGATGAACATCCTTGAATGGTTCACAGTGCAGTCCAAAGGAGGTAACCCATGCAGCCCAACGTCATCTATTTAAGCGACGCGTCGTTCGATCCCGAAACCGGCTGTGCCGGCATCGGCATCAAAAACCTCTCCAGCGGCCAAACCCATTCCCTCTCCCTTTGTGCGGAGGGGGTCAACGAGGCCGAAGAGATGGCCCTCATCTGCGCGATCGAGCATGCGCTATTGCACGATCACCGCAACAGTGTCTTTGTCTATGACAACATCAACATCGATACCGAAGCGCTCAAAGGATTTTATGCGCCGATGTTCGAGAAGCTGCAGTTCATGTGGTTCAAGCGCGAATACCTGGGAACGGTGGACCGTCTGGCATCGCAGGCCCGACCTAAAAAAGAGAAGTTGCCCCATCTTGCACTGCTTGAAACTCATCTTGGCTCCTTGAGCGAGCCGATGCTGGTTACGATGTTCATGCCCCTCACCCGGGGCGAAACCTACGGGTTTCTCTGCTCCATCAGCCAGGCGGCCCCTTTTTACAAAGAGCTGCCCAAAGGGATGAACAACGCCAACAAGCTGGTCCTTTCGCTGCTCAGACAATTGGGGCCAAAGGCGCTGAGAGAAAAACTCAATGAGCGCTTCAGAAACGCTAATGCGCTTAAACGTGTTGCACTGGAGAACTTTCTGAGACAAGTTCTGTTCGATGAGAGCTGGATAGAGGATGCAAGAAACGAATGCCGCGCGCTGGTGTGCGCGTAGAAGGAGAAAGAAATGGAATTTAACAGTTATTTCAACCCCGCGGTCTTGCTGCTGGGAACCATGGTATGGATCGGTCTGTTCGGTCTGTACGGAAGCTATCTGGAAAAAAAAGAGCTCAAAGATCAAAGTTCTGGACAAGATGAGCAGGAGAGTCATAACAAATGACGACCCTTTATCGAAACGTCAACGCCAAAGAGCGCCGATACACCATCGAGTGTATCCCCTCATTGTTCGGGGAGTGGATCGTGATCCGTACCTTTGGATCCTCTTCAAAACCTTCCCCAATGGGAGTTATAAAAACCTATCACACAGATGAGAAAGAGGCACAGATGCAGCTGGAGATCCTGCTGCGCCTAAAAACAAACAAGGGGTATCGCCTCCTGAAGCAACAGTGATACAAAGGAAACAACATGTTTTTATTGAAAATCATCGCGGCACTGGCCGCACTTTTTGGACTTTATGTGCTGACGCAACGCTTTAACGATTTCACCGAAAGGGAGGCCAACTACCGCTTTTTTACCGGTGCAAGCTTCGGATGGTATGCCGCGTCCTACATCGCCATGTATGCGGGATACCGGATGATCCAGACCAACTGGCACGGCGATCCGATCAACGGGAGTATCGTGCTTGGAGTCGGAATCATCATCTATGCGGTTCAAATATACACGAACTTCAAACGGACCCGGTTTCTGGTGGCTTTGGCTGGGAGCCTAATGCAGACCCTGCTGTATGTTCCCCTCACCGTATTGGGGCTTATTGCGCTGTTTATAGCCATTGCCGCAGCGTCGCAGATTAAACCGGTCTTCAATCTCAACAGCAAAGATTAGGAGATGAGCCATGAATGAAAAGTTGCAGATGCAGAAACCATCCAAAGAGACGAATACACAAGGATTCCCCTATACTCATGAGCAATGGCGGTTCCTACTTCCCGAAGCGGCACTCAAAGAGCTGCACCAGGCATTCGGTGATAACAGTGAAACGACCTATCGCATCAAACGCGCAATAGAGCTCTCCATCGAGCATCTGATGGAAGAGCTTGCCGATGATGCGGAGTGTGCGCGCATCATCGAGGAGAGGACACGAGACGGTGCTAAATCCAAACCATTCGACTTTCAATCGTATGCCGAAAAACGGAATCGAACCTCCCAGCATAATGAAGGAGATGATCATGGAAACGTATGAGCTCTATCTTCAGATCGGACTGTTTGGGCTGATGTACCTGATTGGGCTGTATCTGCTTACGGACCTCAAAAGAGCATATCCGGTTGTTATATATACGCTCGCCTATTTTTCCTGGAGTTACGCGGGGTATCTGATCAACGGGAAAAAAGGGGTCGTGATCGCCGCGGAGGCAGTAGTGATCCTGGCACTTTTTTATCTGCGCCATATTATGAACAAGCGAGTCGACGCGGCGCTAAAACGAGCCGAGGAAAAAGAACGTGCAGATCAGGACACTCAGTCAGATAATGGAGACAAAAAGACCAAAAAGAAAATCGCCTGAAAAACGACTGAATAATCTTTAGAGTGCGAAAAACAGTTGTTTTTCGTACATTGTCTCCAAATCTTCCAAATCGCTCTGTCAAATAGCAATAAAATACACGAAAAACACTGTCGGAATGATACAATATACGAATACTGAAATTTGAGGTTTTCCGACATGCTGATAGGATACATGCGCGTTTCGACTGACGGTGA